>NZ_AEPN01000022.1:0-75242 GCF_000185925.1 Paracoccus sp. TRP
GGGCGGCACAAATACGCGACAGGTCCATGAACCCTTGTGCCCGCCAAAGGGTAGCATCGCGCCGGCCAGCGCCGCCTCGGGGTCCGTCGTGGGTTGGCCGTCGGTGTCGATCGCCCAGCCCTCGGGCAGCTGATTCCCGGCGCGCCGGTGCAGTTCAATCTCGCCACGCGCAGCAACCGAGGTCGCAAAGTCAAAGACATAGGGGGCACGACCCGGCCGTGGCCAGCCAAAGGCAAAGGGGTTGGTCCCCAAAAGCGGCCGGGTACCGCCCGCCGGCGCGACCGTCGCGTAGCTTGGGCACATGACCATCGCGGCAAGGCCGTGTTCTGTCACTGCCTCAACCTCGGGCCAAAGGGCGGCGAAATGGGTGCAATCATTGACCACCAGCGCCGCAAGCCCCAGCCGCTTTGCACGTTCGGCAAGCACCGGCACGCCCAGCTCGAACGCGGGGTTGGAAAAACCGCCCCGCGCATCGACCCGCACGATCGCCCCGTCATCCCCGCCAACAATCTGCGGCTCGGCGGTACCGCGGACCTTGCCAGCCTTAAGTGTGCGCAAAACGCCTTCGATCCGGTAGATGCCGTGCGATTTGCAGCCGTCACGCTCTCCGGCTGCGATCGCCCGCGACAGCGCGCCAGCCTGCACCGCATTCATCCCGGCACGCAGGAAAATCTGCTCGATACGCTCCCTCAGGGTTTCAAAACTCAATGTCTGTTTCATGATTTCCTCTCAGGGTGACGCTCTGTTCGATTGACTTCTTGCATACAATAAATATACAAAAACTCAACGATGATTGAGCCCACCACGGCTTTCGGCATCGCTGCCCCTGACCCCGAAAGGACCCTCCCATGCCCTTCACCCCTCATGGAAAGCATCTGATCGCGGGCGAATGGATCGCCAGCCCGACCAGTTTTGACAGCGAACCGGCGCATGGTCCGGTGCATAAATTCTCGGTCGGCACCGTCGATCTGGTGGCACAGGCGGCCGAAAAGGCCGAAGAGGCCTTTTGGTCCTATGGCTATGCCAGCCGCGAAACCCGCGCGAGATTCCTCGAAACCATCGCCGATGAGATCGAGACCCGCGCCGAAGCCATCACCGAGATCGGCTCGCAAGAAACCGGCCTGCCCGAGGCGCGCCTGCAAGGCGAACGCGGCCGCACCACCGGCCAGCTGCGGCTCTTTGCCGAACATATCCGCAAGGGCGGCTATCTGGATCGTCGGCACGACGCCGCCCTGCCCGACCGCAAACCCGCCCCGCGACCCGAGATCCGCATGATCCAACAGCCCATCGGGCCGGTTGCTGTCTTCGGCGCCTCGAACTTTCCGCTGGCATTTTCGACAGCCGGAGGCGACACGGCGGCAGCACTGGCGGCCGGTTGCCCGGTGGTGGTCAAAGGCCACTCGGCCCACCCCGGCACGGGCGAAATCGTGGCCGAGGCGATCCACGCCGCCATTGTCAAAACCGGCGTGCATCCCGGCGTATTCAGCCTGATCCAGGGTGGCGACCGCAAGGTCGGTTCAGCACTGGTTCAGCACCCGCTGATCAAGGCGGTCGGCTTTACCGGCAGCCTTGCCGGCGGGCGGGCGCTTTTCGATCTGTGCGCCGCACGGCCCGAACCAATCCCCTTCTTTGGCGAGCTGGGCTCGGTCAACCCGATGTTCATCATGCCCCAGGCGCTGGCCGCGCGGGCAGATGAGATCGCCAACGGTTGGGCAGGGTCGCTGACCATGGGCGCAGGGCAGTTCTGCACCAATCCCGGTATCGCAGTCGTCCTTGACGGGCCGGATGCCGACCGCTTTACCGAAACCGCACGCAAGGCACTTGCCGAGGTCGGACCACAGGTCATGCTGACCATGGGCATCGCCCGCGCCTATCGCGAAGGCAAAGCGAGGTTCGACAGCCGCAACTCGGTCAAGCCGGTGCTGACCACCGAAAGCACTGGCCGTGAGGCCCGGCCGAACCTCTATGAAACCACGGGCGAGGCTTATCTTCAGGATCACGTCCTTGGTGAAGAGGTGTTTGGCCCATTGGGACTGATCGTGCGCGTCTCATCAACCGACGAGATGGCACGGCTGGCGCGCGGCCTTGAGGGACAGCTGACCGTGACGCTGCATATGGACGCTGGCGATTTACAGGCCGCGCAGGCGCTGCGCCCGATCCTTGAGCGCAAAGCGGGTCGGGTGCTCGTCAACGGCTTTCCGACCGGGGTCGAGGTGGTGGACAGCATGGTCCATGGCGGACCCTATCCGGCCTCGACGAACTTCGGCGCCACTTCGGTCGGGACCATGGCGATTCGCCGGTTTCTGCGCCCGGTAAGCTATCAGAACTTCCCTCAGGAATTGCTGCCCGAAGACCTGCGCTGACAACGCAGGCAGGGTGCTTGTTCCGCAGGCTTCGTGCACTTTTTGTATATTAGTTGTATTTTTAATTTGCGTTGAAAGGGAAACCTGCGGATATTGCTCCTCATGGAATCGGTCATGAAAGACCGACAGGGAAATGACAGGAGGAGGTTCTGATGAACCACAAATTCGTGGTGGGCCTGCTGGCCGCCGCCGCCTTTGCCGCCCCCGCCCAGGCCGACAAGCTTGACGACATCATCGCCTCGGGCACGCTGCGCTGCGCAGTCGTGCTGGATTTCCCGCCCATGGGGATGCGCGACGAAAACAACAATCCGATCGGGTTCGACGTCGATTACTGCAACGATCTTGCCGCGGCGCTTGGCGTAAAGGCCGAGATCGTCGAGACGCCCTTCCCCGAACGGATCCCGGCACTGATGTCGGGCCGCGTCGATGTCGGCGTCGCCTCGACCTCGGACACGCTTGAGCGGGCCAAGACCGTCGGCATGACGATCCCCTATTTCGCCTTTGAAATGGCGGTGACCGCCAACGACAAATCGGGCGTCAAAAGCTTTGAGGACATGAAGGGCAAGACCGTCGGGGCGACGGCAGGCACCTTTGAGGCCATCGCGCTGGAAAAACAGGTCCAGGAATGGGGCGAAGGCACTTTCCGTCCCTATCAGACCCAGGCCGACGTGTTCCTGGCGCTGAGCCAGGGCCAGCTTGACGCGACTGTCTCGACCTCGACCGTGGCTCAGTCGAACGTCAAGACCGGCAACTTCCCCGGCATCTCGGTGGTGGGCAAGGCGCCGTTCGACATCGACTATGTGGCCCTGTTCACGGATCGTCACGAATATGGTCTGCTGAACTACCTGAACCTTTTTGTGAACCAGCAGGTTCGCACCGGGCGCTATGCCGAGCTATATGAAAAATGGGTCGGCGGCGATCTGCCCGACCTGACGGTGAGCGGCGTCTATCGTTGATATCGGCCCGGGGCGGCGCGGTCCTCGCGCCGCCCCGATGCATCATGCCAGAGCCGGAACGGTCATGTTCAACTATACCTTCCAATGGAAGCAAGCATTCGCCAGGCTTCCTCAGATGCTGGATGGCGCCGCCGTCACCATGCAGATCGCGATCCTGTCGATGGTGCTGGGCATCCTGCTTGCGATCACCCTGACAATGTTCCGCCTGTCAGGCAGTCGCATCCTGTCCGCCATCGCCAGAACCTGGGTCGAGGTTGCGCGTAACACGCCCGCCCTGTTCCAGATCTATATGATGCATTTCGGGCTGGGCAGCTTTGGCCTGCACCTAAGCCCGTTCCTGTCGATCCTGCTGGGCATCACCTTCAACAACGCCGGCTATCTGGCCGAAAACTTCCGCGGCGCATTAAAAGCGATCCCCGAAACCCAGACCCGCGCCGCCCGGTCGCTTGGGTTCGGGGCGGCAGGCGCCTTTGGCTATGTCGTGCTGCCTCAGATGCTGCGCATCGCATTCCTGCCGATGACGAACCAGATGGTCTGGGCGATCCTGATGACCTCGCTGGGGGTGACGGTCGGGATGAACGCTGACCTTTACGGCGTCGTGCAGGATCTGAACGCGCTGACCTTCCGCACATTCGAGCTGTTCGCGCTGGCCGCCGTGATCTTTTACCTGATCACCAAGATTATCACCATCGGCGCACGGCTGATCGCCGCACGGCTGTTCCGGTATTGAGGGCCCTTCGATGTTCGATACCGCTCTGACAACCGCCGATTTCATCTTTCTGGCCAAGGGCGCCGGGATGACCATCGTGGTTACCGCGATCTCGGTCCTTATCGGAACCGTGCTGGGGGTGATCTTTGGCGTCCTGCGTTATCAGCTGGGACCGATCTGGGCTGCGCCGCTGATCTTTGTTCTGGATATCTGCCGCTCAATCCCGCTGCTGATCCAGCTGGTACTGACCAATGCCTTTTTGGGCACGATCCTGAGGCTGAACCTTTCTGGCTTTACCGTCGCCTGCATCGTGCTGTCGATGTACACCGCCGCCTATTGCGCCGAGATCGTGCGCGGAGGCATCGAGGCCGTGCCCGCAACAACCCGCCGCGCGGCGCGCTCGCTTGGCATGACCTGGGGCCAGGACATGCGCGAGATCGTGTTGCCCCTGGCTACGCGCATCGCTTTGCCGTCCTGGATCGGGCTGGCGCTTGGGGTCATGAAGGACTCGGCCCTGGTCTATGTCGTGCAGGTGACCGAGCTTTTGAAGTCCACCCAGATCCTGATCACACGGCTGCAAGAACCGATGCTTTTGCTGCTGATCTGCGGCGCCTTCTACTTTGTCATTTCGTTCCCGCTGGCGCGGTTCGGCGGCTATCTGGAAAAACGGTGGTCCAATGATTGAGATCGAACATGTCCGCAAGTCCTTTGGCCAGCTCGAGGTCCTGAAGGGCATCGACCTGACCGTGGAAAAGGGCGAGGTGGTCACGATCATCGGTGGCTCGGGGTCCGGCAAATCGACGCTTCTGACCTGCATCAACGGGCTTGAGCCGATTGATTCCGGCCGCATCCTTATCGACGGGACCGAGGTTCACGCGAAATCCACCGACCTTAACAAGCTGCGGCGCAAGGTGGGAATCGTCTTTCAGCAATGGAACGCCTTTCCCCATCTGACCGTGCTCGACAATGTCACGCTGGCGCCGCGCAAAGTGCTGGGCATGTCCCGCGCCGAAGCCGAAGAAATCGCCGAACGCCAGCTGACCCATGTGGGTCTGGGCGACAAGCTGAAGACCTTTCCGGGCCGGCTGTCGGGCGGCCAGCAACAGCGTATGGCGATTGCCCGCGCACTGGCCATGTCGCCCGAATACATGCTGTTTGACGAGGTGACCTCGGCGCTTGACCCGCAACTGGTGGGCGAGGTTCTGGATACGCTCAAGATGCTGGCACAAGAGGGCATGACCATGATCTGCGTCACCCACGAGATGAGCTTTGCGCGCGATGTCTCAAACCGCGTGGCCTTCTTTCATCAGGGCGTCATGGCCGAGATCGGCCCGCCTGAACAGATCTTTGGCGATCCCCAGAACCCCGAAACCCGCAAATTCCTGTCGAGCACGCGGCAATGACGGATCGGGTCATCGTCATCGGCGCCGGGGTTGTCGGCCTCTCGGTCGCTTTGGCTGCGCAAGAGCGCGGGTTGGCGGTGCAGGTGATCGACCGCGAGGGCCCGGCAGCGGGTGCATCGACCGGGAACGCCGGGGCGTTTGCCTTTACTGACATCTTTCCGCTTGCCTCGCCCCGGATCATGCGGCAGGCGCCGAAATGGCTGCTTGATCCCTTGGGGCCGCTGACCGTGCCGCCAGCCTATGCGCTGCGCATCGCGCCATGGATGTTCCGGTTCTGGCGGGCCTGTGCGCCGTCACGGGTCCGTGCCTCGACCATCGCCCAGACGGCGCTGATGGATCTGTCCAAGGCCGCGCTGATACCGGCGCTGACCCGTGACGGGCTGACGCATATGCTGCATCAGGACGGGCAATTGCAGGTCTATGAGGGGCAGGCAGAGTTTGACGCCTCTCTGCCCGGATGGGAGGCGCGGGCGGAACACGGGATCGCCTTTCGCCACCTCAAGGGCGACGAGATCGCCGAGATCCAGCCGGGGCTTGCGCCGCGCTTTACCCATGCGACCTTTACGCCGGGCTGGTATTCGATCGCCGATCCGCGCGACTACACGCTGGCTTTGGCCGAGCGGTTCCGCGCCAACGGTGGCGACATCACCATCGCCGAGGCGACAGGGCTGGCCGATGATGGTGTCATCACCTCGAACGGCAAGCTTGCTGGCCGGGTCGTCGTGGCAGCCGGAGCGTTCTCTCATCTGCTGACGCGCACGCTGGGTCACCGCATCCCGCTGGAAACCGAGCGCGGCTATAACACCACCCTGCCAGCCGATGCCTTTGACCTGCGCTGTCAGGTAACTTTCGGCGGGCACGGATTTGTCGTCTCAAGACTGACCTCGGGGATCAGGGTCGGCGGCGCGGTCGAACTGGGCGGGCTGAAACTGCCGCCGAATTTCAAACGCGCCGAGGCAATGCTGAAAAAAGCCAGGACTTTCCTGCCCGGTCTCAGGACCGTGGGCGGGCAGCAATGGATGGGGTTCCGCCCCTCTTTGCCCGACAGCCTGCCCGCTATCGGCCCCCTGCCCGGTCATCCAAACATCATCTGCGCCTTCGGGCACGGCCATCTGGGCCTGACCCAATCGGCCGGGACCGCGCAGATCGTTGCCGATCTGCTGACCGGCACAGACCCCGCTATCAATCTGGCGCCGTTTTCTCCGGCGCGCTTCTGAGGCAAGCATGACGCAATACGTATTTCCCTGCATTGACGGCCATACCTGTGGCAACCCAGTCCGACTTGTCGCAGGCGGAGCCCCTCGGCTGGAAGGGGCGAACATGCTGGAAAAGCGGGCGCATTTCCTGCGCGAATTCGACTGGATCCGCACCGGCCTGATGTTCGAGCCGCGCGGCCATGACATGATGTCGGGCGCGATCCTTTATCCGCCGACGCGTCCGGACTGCGATGTCGCCGTGCTGTATATCGAAACCTCGGGCTGCCTGCCCATGTGCGGCCACGGCACCATCGGCACGATCACCATGGGGATCGAAAACGGGCTGATCGTCCCGCGCACGCCCGGCCGCCTGTCGATCGAGGCCCCGGCAGGCAAGGTCGATATCGAATACCGTGAGGAAGGCCGCTATGTCGAAGAGGTCCGGCTGACCAATGTCCCAGGCTTTCTTTACGCCGAAGGCCTGACCGCCGAGGTCGAGGGTCTGGGCGAAATCGTCGTGGACGTGGCCTATGGCGGCAATTTCTACGCCATCGTCGAGCCGCAAAAGAATTTCCGCGACATGGCCGATTATACCGCGGGCGAGCTTATCGGCTGGTCCCCCAAGCTGCGCGCGGCCTTGAACGCAAAATACGAATTCGTCCATCCCGAACTGTCAGAAATCCGCGGGCTAAGCCATATCCAATGGACCGGTGCCCCGACGGTTTCAGGCGCCCATGCCCGCAATGCCGTCTTTTACGGCGACAAGGCCATCGACCGCAGCCCCTGCGGCACCGGCACCTCGGCGCGGATGGCGCAGCTTGCCGCCAAGGGCAAGCTGAAGGTCGGCGATGAATTCTGGCATGAATCAATCATCGGTTCGATCTTCAAGGGCCGGGTCGAGGGCGCGGCAACTGTCGCCGATCGCGACGCGATCATCCCCTCGATCGCCGGCTGGGCACGGCAGACCGGGCTGAACACAATCTATATCGACGCCGAGCGCGATCCTTTCGCCCACGGTTTTGTCGTGAAGTAACCAGACGCGAAAACGGCGCAAATCACGCGCTGAGGCCCCAAAACGACCAGCCACGTCCCGGCACCCCGCCGGGACGAATGACAGGACATGGTACCGGCCGCCCGGGGTGGGTCCTGAAACAGGAAACCGCCCCGAGGACCGATTTATTGCGGGCCGGTCCTATGCCGCAGCCTCAAGCGAACCGAACCCATCGAGCTGAAAGGAAAACCCCATGCGTTCACGTCTTTCGATCAATGTGGTCGGCTGCCATGCCGAAGGCGAGATCGGCGATGTCATCGTCGGCGGGGTTCTGCCCCCGGCCGGCAACACGATGATGGAGCGGATGATCGCCATGGAGCGCGACCACGACCACATCCGCCAGCTTTTGATCTGCGAGCCACGCGGCTCGGTCGCGCGGCATGTGAACCTGATCGTGCCGCCCATCACGCCGGGCTGCGCCGCCGGGGCGATCATCATGGAGCCGACCGAGTATGTCCCGATGTCAGGCTCGAACACGATCTGCGTCGCAACCGTCCTGTTGGAAACCGGCATGGTGCCGATGCAAGAACCGATCACCCGGTTTAAGCTGGACATGCCCGGAGGCGTGATCGAGGTCACCGCCGAATGCCGCGACGGCAAATGCCGCTCGATCACCTTCCGCAACGCCCCCGCCTTTGCCGCCGTGCTGGATGGCGCGCTTGAGATCGAAGGGCATGGCACGATCCCGCTTGATATCGCCTATGGCGGCATGTTCTTTGGCATCGTCGATGCGCAGGCGCTTGGCTTTCAGATCCGCCCTGACGAGGCCCGCGATCTGGCCATTCTGGGCGAAAAGATCCGCAAAGCCGCGCGGGAACAGTTCGACGTGTCCCACCCCGAGTTTCCGAATGTGCGCGGCGTCTCGATCGTCCAGTTTGCCATGCCATTTCAGGGCAGCGGAGCAGTAACCCGCAACACCTGTATCGTCGCGCCGGGACGTTCGGACCGCTCACCCACGGGCACCGGCACTTCGGCGCGGATGGCGGTTTTGCAGGCGCGTGGCCTGATGGGTGTGGGCGATGTGCTGATCCATGAATCGATCATCGGTTCACGCTTTATCGGCAAGATCCTTGAGGTCGGGGATCGCGGCGGCGTGACGACGATCATCCCGCAGATCACCGGCCGTGCATGGATCACCGGCCAGCATACCTATTACGTCGACCCCGAGGACCCGTGGCAATCGGGCTATATGCTTTCGGACACCTGGGGCGTCACTCCGACGCTGAAGCAATAGCGGGCCATGAGCATGACCGCGCTCAGCATTCTGCCAGGCGTCGCGGCCGGGCCTATCCTGTTCTCGGACGAGCCGCTCAGCTTCTGGGGCGGGGTTGACCCGGCAACCGGTAAGATCATCGACGTCCATCACCCCCTGCATGGGCAAAGCGTGACCGGTCAGGTGCTGATGATGCCCTCGACCCGTGGTTCATGCACCGGCTCGGGGGTGCTGCTTGATCTGGTCCTTTCAGGCCGGGGTCCGGCAGCGCTGATCTTTGCCGAGCCCGAGGACGTCGTGACGCTTGGCGCACTGATCGCCGCCGAGATGTTTGGCAAAGAGCTGCCGGTCCTGCGCCTGCCGCGCGCATTGTTCGATGCGCTTGGGCAGGAAACCCTGGCCCGGATCGGCCATGACGCGATCACCGCAGGCACACTGTCGGTACCGGTCCAGCCACCCGCCACGGCATCGCTGGAACTGACCGGTCAGGACCGTGCCTTCCTGCAGGGACAGCATGGAACGGCGACGGCGCAGGCCATGCGGATCATCTGCGCCATGGCCGCCCAGCAGGGGGCGGCGGGGCTGGTCGATGTCACGCAAGGCCATATCGACGGCTGCATCTATGCCAGCCCGGCGAACCTGACCTTTGCCGAGCGTATGGTCGACATGGATGCGCGGGTAATCATCCCGACGACGATGAATGCGATTTCGGTCGATCGTGAGAACTGGCGTCAGCAAGGCGTGCCGCCCAGCCTTGGCGGACCGGCACAGCGGCTGGCAGATGCCTATGTGAAAATGGGCTGCCAGCCCAGCTTTACTTGCTCCCCCTATCTGCTGGATAGCGCGCCGACACAGGGAGAGGCCATCGCGTGGGCGGAATCCAATGCAGTCGTCTATGCCAATACGGTGCTTGGCGCGCGCACAGCCAAGCATCCGGACTTTCTGGACCTGTGCATTGCCATGACGGGTCGGGCCCCCCTGTCCGGCCCTTATCTGGATCAGAACCGTAAGGCCCGCCGCATCATCGAGGTTGAACTGCCCCCCGGCGCGGACGATGCCTTTTGGCCGCTGATCGGCTATCTGGCGGGCAAGGCGTCGCCGGACCGCATCCCGTTACTGCGCGGCCTGTCACCGGCAAAGCCGGGAACGGATGAGCTGAAGGCGCTCTGCGCCGCCTTTGGCACCACATCCGCTGCACCCATGCTGCATGTCGAGGGCGTGACGCCCGAAGCAGAGCAGATCGCAGATGACGCCGACCACGACCGGATCACCGCCGCGATGATGGCCTCGGGCTGGCGACAGTTGAACGAGGGTCCGGACAAGATCGACCTTGTCGCCCTTGGCAGCCCCCATGCGTCGTCAGGTGAATGCCGGGCTTTGGCGGACGGGCTTGCCTCGCGCCGGGTTGCTGTGCCGACCATCCTGACCACCGGCCGGGCCATTATCGCACAGGCCCGGGCCGAGGGAGTTTTGCAAAGGCTCGAAGAAAGCGGCGTGACGGTTCTGCCCGATCTGTGCTGGTGCTCGATCTCGGAACCGGTGTTTCCGCCCCGGACTCATGCGGTGATGACGAACTCAGGGAAATACGCCCATTACGGGCCGGGGCTTTCGGGGCGGGCGGTGCGCTTTGGCAATCTGGCACAATGCATAGATGCCGCGCTGACCGGGACGGCACCCAAGGCGCTGCCGGATTGGCTGGCCAAGGCAGAGAGCGGCTGATCCGAACCATCCCCGGTGGGCAGGTCCTGCCGGGGTTTCGGGACAGGCTAACTGTCCTCATCCTCTGCCAGACGCGAGATCGTGCGGATGCGCGAGATATTGCGATAATCACGGGGGGTCATGCCGGTCTCTTTCAGGAAGATCCGGTTGAAGTTCGACAGGTTCGAAAACCCCGCCTCGAAACAGACGTCGATGATGCGCATCGTCGTTTCGGCCAGCAGGCTGCGCGCACGGGAAATACGGATGGCGCGTTGATATGAAGAAAAGGTCATCCCCGTCAGTGCCTTAAAGCTGCGCGACAGGGTCGAGGGCTTTGCTCCGACCATCTCGGCCGCCTCATACATGGTTACCGAGGGGGCCAGTTGCAGAACCTGAATGGCATTGTTGACGTTGGAATGCCGTCCGCTGGCCAATGCCGCGTAGGATGAGACGAACCCCGGGCTGGCAAGCAGGCGATAATCCTGCGCCGCTGCGAAACGCTCAAGGATCTCGACGAAAATACCAAGCCCCCGCGCCCGTTGGGCCTGAGACAGCGACACGATCAGCGCGCCGATCTCAGCCGCCTCAGAGCCCATGATCTCGATACCGCGCCCGGACAGCGGCAACAGGGTCTGAAGGCTGCGCAGCTCGGCCAGCGGGACCCCGCCTGCCATAAGAGCCGCCGCGTCGAATTGCAGGACATAGTCGCGGCCCGGCGCATGCAGGCCGGGCGAGACCCAGTTATGCGGCAGGTTGCTGCCGCATAGGGACAGATGGCCGGGCTCGAAACTGCCGATATAGTCGCCGACATAGGCATAGCCGCGCGCCTCGGGGATGAAATGGATCTCCCATTCGGGGTGGTAGTTCCAGGTGCACAGCGGATGGGGATAATCGTCGCGGCGGATCAGATAGGACCGATCCTCGGGGATTGTGATGCTTTCACGCATCGCCGCTGTCACCCGCATGGGCCGGGGCAGGCTGGCAGATGCCCGGGAAACATCGTCGTCCGGCCATGCGTCCTGCATCGTCACAGGATCACAATCTGACTGTTTCTGCATCCGCACGGCCCGCAATCCCCCGGTTTTGACATTAAAGTATCGGTTTTGCGCAAGAGCGCAACTAGTGAACCGTCCCCATCTATGCCAGCTTCAGGCGCAGTTTGGGGAAAAGATCCCCTTGCATCCGGGAGGATATCACCTTGAAACACCTGTTCTCGACCGCCAGCCTTCTGGCGGTGCTGATGGCGACTACTGCGCAAGCAGAATCCATTTGTTCCAGTGATTTACGTGTTCTGGCCCAGCCTCGCGACGGGCTGACGCTGCTTGAGGATTATGTCGATGAGTTCGAGGAACTCTCTGGTGCCGGTTTCGAGATCGATTATCTGAACGAGAATGACCGCCGCGCCAAATCGCAGGCGGATGCCTCGACCGTTGGCAGCTACAACGTGTATTATGTGGACGAGGCAAACCTGCCTCTGTTCGCCTCATCCGGCTGGATCGTGCCCTTGGACGGCTATTATCCCGCCGAATACGATTATGAAGATTTCGACGCCGGCATGCGCAGCGTTGCAAGCTATGACGGCAAGCAATGGTTTGCACCGATCCAGGGCGGCGGCGACCTGATGGTCTATCGCACCGACCTGCTGACCGCCGCGGGGCTGGAGCCGCCGAAAACCTGGGAAGAATACGTCGCCGCCATCAGGAAACTGCATGACCCGGACAACGGCGTTTATGGCGTCGCACTGCGCGGGCAGCGTGGCTCGGGCGCGAACGTCTGGCGCTGGCTGCCGCTGTTTGCGGCGAATGGCGGCAAATGGACCGATGAAACGGGCGCCTTTGCGTTCAACTCTGACGCGGCGGTCAAGGCGACCGAGGAATATCTTGAGCTGTTCAAATACTCGGCCCCCGGCACGCAGACTGGCTCTTTTGACGAATCCACCGGCGCCTTCCGTTCGGGCAAGGTGGCGATGATCGTTGAATCCGCCCCACTTGGCGCGATGTCCAAGGACCCCTCGCAAAGCCGTGTGGTCGATGTGGTGGGCTTTGCCCCGCCGCCGACACCGCTGCCGGGTTCGGGCTATGCCCATGGCTTTGCCATTGCTGCCAAGGCAAACCCCGAAGAGCAGGACAAGGCTTGCGCCGGTCTGTTCGTGGCCTGGGCCACCTCGAAAGAGCAGGAGGCACGCCGCCTTGCCAAGGGTCAGCCGGGTGAGCTGACCCGCAAGAGCACCTATGAAAGCCCCGAATACGTCAAGACATTCGGCGAAAACCTGTCGGTCGCCATGGCCGAAACCGGCGCAAGGACCGAGGTCCTGTTCTGGCAGGACCCGCGCTGGCAAGAGCTTGGCAACACCTGGGGCATCATGCTGGAAGAACTGATCACCGGTTCGCGCACCGATGTGAAGGCCACTCTGAACGAGCTGGAAACCTTCGCCAAATCGCTCTGAAGCTTTGACCCGGGGCGCGGAGGCGCATTGCGTCCCCGCCCCATTCCCTTTCCAGTACAATGAGGCACCGATGAGAGTTGGGCGTTCTCTTCCCTATGTCTTTCTGGGGCCTGCGCTTTTGGTGCTGGTCATTCTTGCGGCGGTCCCGACACTGTATGCGGTGAACCTTTCGCTGCAAAACCGGACCCTTAGTGCACCGCAAGCCGAATATGTCTGGCTTGCCAATTACCTGAAACTCTTTTCGGACGACCGCTTTCTTAACGCGCTGTGGGTTTCGCTGAAATGGGAGGTGCTGACCGTCAGCGCCACAATGGCGGTCGGGATCGGCCTTGCCATCGCCATGTTCGAGGCGGCTACCCGCCGCTGGCGCATGATCCTTAGCGTCCTTTTCATCATTCCGGTGCTGCTGCCCCGTGTCTGCGCGGCTTTTGTGTGGAAATTCTCGTTCCACCCGCTTTACGGCGCGGTAACCTGGCCCGTCCGCGCCCTGACCGGCCAGACCCCTGATGTTCTGGCCCACCCCTGGGGGGCGATGCTGACGGTCGCCTTTGTCGATGTCTGGCAATGGGGACTGTTCTTTGCGGTCATCATCCTGAAGCTGATGGAGGCCCTGCCCCCCCAGCCCATCGAGGCCGCCCGGATCGACAAGGCCAAGGGGTGGGAGATCCACCGTTTTGTCACCCTGCCGATGCTTAAACTGCCGCTTATCTCGCTGTTGCTGGTCAAGGCGATCGAGTCGCTGCGCTCATTCGATCTGGTCTATGTGATGACCCGTGGCGGTCCCGGTGTCTCGACCGAGACGCTGGACATGTATGCCTATTCGCAGGGTTTTATCGAGGCGGGCAATATTTCTTACGCCTCGTCCATGGCCGTGATCATGATGGTGCTGACCGTCATCCTCTTCACCTCGATCTGGAAGAGGCTGAACAAATGAAGCTTTCGACCCTTCTTTTGCGAATCGTGCTGGCTTGCGCCGCTTTGATGGTGCTGCTGCCGCTGCTGTGGACGCTTCTTAACGCCTTCAAGACCAACGCCGATCTGCTGGTCAACACGCCCAAGCTGATCTTCACGCCGGTCTGGGACAACATGCAATATGTGCTGGGCCGCCGTTCGGTTGCACGGGCGCTGACGAACTCGCTGGTGATCTGTTCCTCGGCTGTCGCCATGGGGGCGCTGCTTGGCGTACCGGCCGCCTACGTGATCGCGCGGGTCAAGAACCGCCTGACGCGCGAGGCGCAGTTCTTTGCCCTGTCCTTGCGCTTTCTGCCGCCGGTCGCCGTGGCCATCCCGATGATGGTGATCTGGCTGGGGCTCGGGTTTTACGACACCCGCTTTGCCCTGATCGTCACCTATATGACGATCACCATCTCGATCACGGTCTGGCTGTCGATCCCTGCATTCGAGCGCGTGCCGATCGCGGTGGAAGAGGCCGCCCGCGTCGACCGCCTTGGCCCCTATGCCACCTTCTTTCGCGTGGCATTGCCGATTGCGCGGCCGCAGATCCTTGCCGCCATCGCCTTTTCCTTCATCCTCGTCTGGAACGAATTCCTGCTTGCGATGATGCTGAGCACATCAAAGGCGCGTACCCTGCCTGTCGTCGCCTCGGAAATGTCCCAGCTGGGGATGAACGTTCCCTGGGGGGTGTTGAATGCCGCGGTGGTCCTGCTGTCGCTGCCGCCGCTGATCCTGCTGGCTGTCGCGGGCGCCGGGATGAACTCGGTCTTTTCCCGCAAGTCCACGCAGGATTGACGCAGATGAAAGCCCCCTGGCCCGGCCGCGCACGCCGTGGCTACCCAAACGCAGATATGCAGAGTGAGGAATCGTGATGGCGACCGTTGAATGCCGCAACCTGTGCAAGAGCTACGGCTCGCATGAAGTCATCCGGAATTTCAACCTTTCGATCTCTGACCATGAATTCATCGTCTTCCTGGGCCCGTCCGGCTGCGGGAAATCCACGATCCTGCGCATGGTCGCAGGGCTGGAAGAGATCACCGGCGGCGACCTTTTCATCGGCGGCGCAAGGGTCAATGACCGCGACCCGGGCGACCGGGGCATCGCCATGGTCTTTCAGAACTACGCGCTTTATCCGCATATGAGCGTGCGCGAAAACATCACCTTTGCACTGGAGCGCGCCGGAACAAGCAGGGATGAGATCCGCCGTCGCCTTGATCCTGTGGTCGAAACGCTGGGGCTGGACATCTACCTTGGCCGCAAGCCGACCGAATTGTCGGGCGGTCAGCAACAACGCGTCGCTATCGCCCGCGCGATGATCAAGACACCCGAGGTGTTTTTGTTCGACGAGCCGCTCTCGAACCTGGACGCCAAGCTGCGCGGTCATTTGCGGGTCGAAATCGCGCGACTGCACAGGGCACTGAACACCACCTCGGTCTATGTCACTCATGACCAGCTTGAGGCGATGACGCTGGCAGATCGCATCGTATTGATGAATCAGGGCAGGATCGAACAGATGGGCACGCCCGAGGAGATCTATTCCCGCCCGGCCACGGTCTTTACCGCAGGCTTTATCGGCACGCCGAGCATGAACTTCTTTTCCCTCGACGCGGGCGAGGGACGATTGAGAAACGCCGATATCGACCTTGCCGCCCCCTTTCCGCTGCGTGCAGGCAAAGTCACCCTGGGCATTCGGCCAGGAGCCATCAGGCTGGTTCCCGAAGGTACGCCCGACGCCATCGCCGCCACGGTCGAGCGGGATGAGTTCCACGGCGACATGCGGCTGATCTCGCTGAACGCCGGTGCGGAAAGCTTCATGGTCTCGGTCCCCGCCGCAACACGGCTGTCCGAGGGAGAGCGGGTGCTGGCCCATCTCGATCCCGCGTCGCTGCATGTCTTTGACGCGGAAAGTGGCCAGCGCCTGGGGGACTGAGCCCACCCTATGGTCCGGCCGCTGAGGTCCCCGGCCTTGCGTCCCGGCCGCAAACCATGGATCACTGGGACCATGACGGACCTGCAGGACCCAAAGCTTCGGTTTCCTTTGCGGGCGGCAAGGCTGTTCATGGCCTTGCTGCTGGTACTGCTGGTCGCCACCCTGCCCGGACCTCGGGTCAGTGTCGAGGTCCAGCATCCGCAGCAACTGGTCGCGCCGTCCCTTAGCCTGACGGCGATCCACGGCCGGGACCAGCTTGCACGCAAGGAAACGGCGCAGGTCCAGCCGCTGACCGCGGCAGCATTGCCGCCGTCAGAGACCCCGGCTGCACCGCCGCGAACCGCAGCGGCTGTAGGTTATACCTATCACCACCTGATCGGCGCACCGCTATGCGCGCTGGCGCCCTGCGCACGCGCCCCTCCCGTCTTTCGCATGACCGCCTGAGATCGCTCTGCCCCCGGCTTTTCCGGGCCGGCAGACCATGACCCTTGCGTTCACGAAGGACGAAAAATGAACATCATCCATGACGAACCGGTGGTGCACCGGGTGCCGCCTGCCGAGCGTGAGCCGGTGCAGGACAACGCAACAGAAACCACGCCTGCGCCTCCCTCTGCCGGAACGGTCGAATCCGGCAAGATTGTGCTGCTGAACTGGTGCATCATGCTGGCCGGTATCGGCGTGATTATCATTGGTGGCCTCTGGCTGGCCGGCTGATCGGCCACCCCCGCGGATCACAGGGTCCGCGGGGGGCTCGCAGGGTTCAGGCGCCGCGATCCTGTTCGCGCTGCGCCCAAAGATAGCCGACAAACGCCCCCTTCACGAGGCGGAGGATCAGCAGTGTCAGCACCGTTATCGCCAGCCCCACCGTAACAAGCAGCGTTATGGGATCCGGCCGGAACAGCACCCAGCCAAAGCCGATCATCGGGATCAGCAGCAAAAGCATGATCGTCATGGTAAAGAAGGCCGGGCCATCGGCAGCGCGGTATAGCCCCAACGGTTCACCGCAGGATTCGCAGCTCTGCACGATGGTCAGATAGCCCTTGAAGAGCCGACCTTTGCCGCAATGCGGACAGCGACCGGTCAGCCCTCTGATCGCGGCGGTTCGCCCACTTCGTTCCTCTGTCATGACCGTTCATGCTCCGATTATTTTCGCGCAAGAATAACATGATGGTACGGCGGGGAATGCAATGGCTGATGATGCGGACAGCCCCGGGGTCAAAGGCGGGCTATCGGCGGATGGGTGATGCAATGAGCAACCGCAGCGAAAAAGATCGCGCTGCCCGTCAGGACAAAAACGTGCCAGATCGTGTTGTGAAACGGCAGGCGCTGCATCAGGAAAAACACCACCCCGATGGTGTAGATCGCGCCCCCGATCATCATCAGGATCAGCACCGGACCCGATAGCCCGGCAAGCATCGGCCCTCCGGCATAGGCCGCGGCCCAGCCCATGCCCAGATAAAGCGCAAGTGCAAGCCAACGCAGGCGCCATGGCGGGACCAGCATCTTTAACGACAGGCCCAGCGCCGCCGCCATCCACAGACCGACCAGCAACCCAAGCGCCTGACCACCCGACAGCAGGGTAAAGGGCGTGTAGGTTCCCGCGATCTTCATGTAGATTGCCGAATGATCCAGCCGGCGCAGCAGCCCCTGCCACCTGGGGCTGTTCACCATGTTGCAAAGCGCCGAAAAGGTCAGCATCAGGATCAGTGTGCCGCCATAGACCGAAGCCCCGACCACCGCCGTCGACCCCGCCTCAGAGAACAGGCTAAGAACAATCAGGGCAGGCACGGCCAACGCTGCCAGCGTCAGGCCGAGGATATGGACGACTCCATCGCTGAACCGCTCGGCCCGGCTGTAGAGTCGCGGAATATGCCCGGTTGTCGTCATACGAGCAGCCTAGGCCCGCGAACCGCGCCTTGGCAAATCAAACTCTCGTCGAAATGTCGGCATTACAGCAGGCGTAACAGTCAGCCCCCGCAGCCTGACAACGCTTTCCGACCTTCTCTGTAAGCCCGTACTTCATCCCCTCGCTCGTCTCGACACACAAGGAAGCGTTCAGAGGGAAAGGGTTCATCGTACATACCGCCCATTGGGACGGTACATGATCGCGACGCACCCCGACGTGAATGCCCCGACCGGGAATATCCCAGATCGTGCTGGCAAAAAGGGGGCTTCAAGTCCGCGTATGGTGATTCAGGCCGCTCTCTGCGCGAGAGATGAGCTGGCACGCAACCTGCCGCAACCAGCAATCCTGGTGGCCGGCAGAGACGATGATTGTGACAAGATTCAGGTCGGGCCTATTTGACGCCGGATAATGACGCATGGGCGTAAATGCGATGGACGAAATACCGTCAACAGCATAAAGCTACCCGAATATGATATCCGTGCCGAAAGAAATGTGACAGTGATGACCGAGTCAATACCGGAACTTCAGCCATATCCAATCGACGCCGATGTTGAGGGGCTGCCTTATTGTCTTGGGCCGGACGGAAATATTGCCATGCGCGATGGCAGCAGGATGGGTTATGACTCGCTCAAGCTGCGCAAGGGTTTCGTGCAATATGAAAACGGTTTTTCCAAAGATGAAAAGGCGGTTTACAGCTGGGGGCGGCGCATCATGGGTGCAAATCCCGCAACGTTCCGGGTTCTCAGCCGCGCCTTTGTAACCGACGGCAATCATGTCTGGAACCACATCGGAAAGGTCAAGGACGCCGATCCCACAACGTTCGCTGCCTGCGATTCCGGCGAAGGAAACCACTGGGGCACAGGCTACGGCAAAGACGCAAACAGCGTCTTCTTTTCGCCAGGTGACCTGCGCGCGCGCCGGGTGGTCAAGGCGGATACCCGAACCTTTCGTTCATGCGGCGACACTTGTCTTGTCGGATATGACGATTATTTCACCTTCGCCCAGGGATCATCAATCCCGAAAGCAAAAAGAAAGGGCTGGCGCTATCTGTCCTACAGCTACAGCCGGGACGAAAAAGCGATCTTCTATCTGAACAGCCGGGTCGAGGGGGCAGATCTGGAAAGCTTCGAGGTTGTGCCAGTTTTCAGCTCTCATAAAATCGGACCCGCACCACTGGCCCGAGACAGAAATCATTATTACTGGTGCGATGAGATAATTGATAATGACGAATTTGGCGCAAAATTCTGGATCAGATATGCTGTCGTCTCGGATCCTGACGATATGCCACCGATTGCGCGAAAGCTCGGCTGGGAACTGGAAAACCCGATAGTTGGCAGGAAATGAGCCAGAGACCTCTGTCATATTGACAAATGGCGGCCCCATCAGCTGATGCAGACGACATTGATGAATCCGTCTGCGGTTTTGTCATAGCGGGTGACCCGCCGACGGCTGCTCTTCAACTTGTTGAAACAGTGCCCGACATGTTGCGCATCGTGAAGATGGTCATGCCGACGACCTTGCAGACCTGCCAGTTCTCACGCATCGGGATCGTCGGCCGTGCGCCGCTGATTGCGATGTCTTCCCGAGCTTTGTCCAGGTCATAGCCGCGGCCCTCATCATTGAGCTGACACCATTGCGCAAAGATGGATCTTGGTCGTGAAACCTCCTCCCGAACGGCCAGGTGCCTTTTTGCGCCCGCCGTATGGCTGCGAACGAAGATCACGGCACTGCCAGCGATCCGAAGCTTGGCGCGCGTGCGCCCACTGGGTTCACCGCGTACAGCGCATCCTCTCACAATCCGGTCAGCACCCAGCAGTGAAACCGACGGCAGACGGGCGACCATTTGCCGAACTTTTCGGACAGGTCGCACTAGGATGTCCGGTTCTCACAATCCGGAAAACCCTATCTGAAACAATGTTCTGGCTGGCCGGCTTGCGCACGTTCTGGTGCGGATGAATCGCTGAAAGAAGGCCCGCTCATCGTCAGGGATCTGGGCACGCACCACGCTCATCTCTCACGCAGGGGCTTGCTTGCATCACAGCCTGCGAACCAGGCCCGAATTCGTTAACGCAGGCTAACAAATTATTATTACTCGATAAAATCAATCACCCCCTGTGATTGTACGATTCTGCCATACGACAATCGACACGATCAAAATGTACATTAATGTATCTGCCTTTTGTCAGAAAAATACCACACGCATTTGTGAATCATGTTGATCGGAAAGGGCGAATCGCTCATAAGTGGAATGGCTTGATCCAATTCAAGCAGTTGGTGTGTTCCCCAGTTTCTGGTCTCGCAGTTCAACCAATCGACCGCGCATCGCTGCGACGGTCTGACAAAAGGTGGCGCACATGCCTTATATTACCGAGATCCCCTCAAGCTTTATCACCGTTGGCCTTGATGGCATCATTGCCTTCGTGCCCAACACATCGCTGCTCAACGCATTTGAGGATTCGCAAGAGTTCGCGCAGTATGACGTCGACGCCAACGGTGCCACGACCCTTGAAAATGGCGACAACGTTACCCCCGTCGATACCAACGGAGATCCGTTAACCGACCCGGGCACCTATCTCGGCTCGACAACGGTTTCGAACGCGGCCGTTAGCGTTGGCCTGCCGCCGTTGGCAGCCATTGGGCTGCAGGTGAACCCGATCAGCGGCCATATCATGGAGGCCGACGGTCGCTATTACTTCATCAGCGACGAACCGCTGGATGATGACCACCTTGCGGTGACGGCATCCATCGTCGTCGCTGGCCAAACGGTTTCCGTGACTGCTCCCATCTCTCAGATCACGGAAACGCTGGCAGCGGCAGTAGAGGACTTGCCACTCGGGGTCGGCATTCTTCCTGCTGCGACGATCCGGGCAGGGGCTGACCTGATCCAGCAAACCGCCAACACCGCCATCGTGACCATGGATCACGATCCGAACGGCACGCTGGAGCTGTCTGACGACGAGGTGTTCTGCTTTGTCGCCGGCACTCTGATCGAGACCGAGAACGGCTTTGTCCCGGTCGAGACGCTGCAGGTCGGCGACAAGGTGATGACGCGCGACAACGGGTTGCAACCGATCCGCTGGATCGGCTCGGTCAAGCTCAAGGCCGCCGCGCTGAAGGCCAGCCCCAAGCTGATGCCGATTCGCATCCGCGCCGGGGCATTGGGTGACGGGGTGCCTTCGTCGGACCTGCTGGTTTCGCCGCAGCACCGGGTTCTGGTACGCTCAAAAATAGCGCAAAAGATGTTCGGCACCATGGAGGTTCTCGTGGCCGCCAAGCAGCTGTTGCAGCTTGACGGTGTCGACATCGCCACTGATCTGGCCGAGGTCGAGTATTTCCACATCCTCTTTGAACGGCATGAGGTGGTGAACTCGAACGGCGCGCTGACCGAGTCACTTTACACCGGCCCACAGGCACTCAGATCCGTCGGCAAGGCAGCGCGGGAAGAGATCTTTGCCCTGTTCCCCCAGCTTAGCGACGCTGACTTCGTGCCCGAACCCGCCCGCATGCTGCCTTCGGGCCGCAAGGCGCGCAAGCTGACCGTCCGCCACCGGCAGCACCATCGCCCGATGGTGTGCTGATCAGCGCATCAACATTGTCTTTAGGGCCACAGTGAAAACTGTGGCCCTTTTTCCATCAACGGCGGCGTCGGCTTTCTGATAGGGCACAAACGCTAATCCCGCAGGCGCATAGCAGAGGAGATCCCTGAGCAGGTGCATGTATCAATCCCGCCACTTTGGCTCTCTTTCTTCGGCGTCCATCCGGGCGATGATCGCGTCAGATACGATCTCAGAGAGGTCCGCGGTTTTCGTCCGTACAGCCCGGCGGCAATCCGGGTCGTGCAGTTCGGGTACGAACTTCTGGCCCATGCCGCTCCTCCCTCTGAGCTTTGACCTGCCCCCTGTCACAACTGCCGCGCTTCACCAACCCACGTCCTGGTTCATGTTGCCAGCTGGCGGATCCAGAGCCTGATGGATGCTATGTCGACGCCGCCGGGGAAGCTGGCTACGGTTTTGTCATAGCGGGTTGCCAGCAGAGGGCTGTTCTTGAGTTTGTTGAAGCACCACTTGACCATGTTGCGCAGCGTATAGATGGTCATGTCGGCAACCGTTCGAACCTTGCGGTTCCTGCGCATCGGGATCATCGGCAGGGCGTTGCGGCTTTCGATCTCTGCCCGAATTTCCCCTGTCCGCCACCAGAACCACAGGCTGCGGCAGGTTATCAGTCATCACCAGATCACAGCCGGTATGGTCGGAGTTCTGGCCCGGCGTGATCCCGGTCCTCATCGGGGGCCCGCGCCGTCGACGCGGAGATGGATCCTGGTCGGGAACCCACCTCTCGAATGGCCAGGAGCCTCTTTCGGAGTCCCCTTTTGCGCCCGCCGCATGATGATGGGCGGGGATCACGGTGCTGTCGACCATCTGGAGTTTGTCGGGCGCAATTCCCGCGTGGTCCGAGCCGCGTCCAGAATGTCCTCCCACAGCCCGGCCAGGGTCCAGCGGCGGAACTGACGGCAGACCGAGGACCATTTGCCGAACTCTTCGGGCAGGTCGCGCCAGGGCGCGCCGCTTCTTGCAACCCGGAAAATACCATCCAGAACAAGACGATGATTGGATAGCTTGCGCCCATGCGGGTGTCGGACGGCACGAATAAAGCCTTCGAAGAAGGCCCACTCATCGTCGGATATCAGGTTGCGCGCCAAGCTCCATCTCCCACGTGGAGATGAGCTTGAATCACAGAGCGTCAACCACCGAAATCCATTTCGTCAACACAAACTAGGGCGTCTTTGCCGGATCATGGCCAAGCAGGCGCAGCGCGTTCAGGGTTACCAGCACCGTGGCGCCGGTATCGGCCAGAATGGCGATCCACAGACCGGTGATGCCAAGGACCGAGGTGACCAGAAACACCGCTTTCAGCCCCAGAGCGATGGTCACGTTCTGGTGGATGTTGCGCATGGTCACCCGCGCCAGCCCGATCAGCGAGGGAACATCCCCGACCCGGTCGCGCAGGATCGCGGCATCGGCGGTCTCAAGCGCGACATCGGTGCCCGAACCCATGGCGATCCCAACGCTGGCCTGTTTCAGGGCCGGCGCATCGTTGATGCCGTCGCCGACCATCAGGACGCCACCCTGTCCGGCCATTCCGCGGATCGCGGCCAGCTTGTCCTCGGGCAGCATTCCGGCACGGAAGGAAATGCCCAACCGGTCAGCGATGGCCTGCGCGGTGCGCGGGTTGTCACCGGTCAGCATGATCGGTTCGATCCCCATGGCTTTCAGCCGGCTCATTGCCTCGGCGGCGTCGGGACGCGGCTCATCGCGCAGGGCGAGCAGGCCCAGGGGTTCATCCTGGTGAAAGACCGCGACCACCGTCATGCCCTGCGCCTCAAGCGTCTCGATATCGCCCGTGGCAGCTGCGTGCAGCCCGCCCAGAGTCCCGGCATAGCTGGGCGAGGCGACCCATGCGCGGGTACCGTCGACCAGCGCCTCGACCCCCTTGCCGGGCAATACGCGGGCATCGCGCGCGGGCGGAGGGGCGATGCCCGCCGCCTCGGCCCGTTGCAGGATCGCCTGCGCCAGCGGGTGGCCAGATCCTGCCTCGACCCCCGAGGCAACGGTAAGAAGCTGGGCTTCGGTTATACCGGGAGCGGGCAAAAGATGCACCACCTCGGGCTGGCCGCGGGTCAGGGTGCCGGTCTTGTCGATAGCAACGCGCCGGGCCGAGGCGGCGGCCTCGATCACTGCGCCGCCCTTCATCAGCAGGCCTTGCCGCGCGCCCGAGGACAGGGCCGACGCGATAGAGGCCGGGACCGAGATCACCAGCGCGCAGGGGCAGCCGATCAGCAACAGTGCCAGCCCGCGATAGATCCAGGTGTCCCAGTCGGCGCCAAAGGCCAGCGGCGGAACCAGCATCACCAGCGCAGCGACCGCAACCACGGCAGGCATGTACCAGCGGCTGAAGCGGTCGATAAAACGTTCGGTCGGCGCACGGGCCTCTTCTGCTTCTTCGACCAGCCGGATGATGCGGGCGATGGTGTTGTCGGCGGGCTCACGCGTGACGCGGATGCGCAGGGCAGCCTCGGCATTGATCGCGCCGGCAAAGACCGGATCACCCGGGCCGCGCGTGCGGGGCAGGCTTTCGCCGGTCACCGGGCTTTCGTCGATGCCGCTTGTCCCTTCGATGATCTCGCCATCGGCCGGGATGCGGTCACCGGGGCGGACCAGCACCGTCTGGCCGACGAGCAGCGATGCGGCCGGGACCTCGCGCGTGGTGCCATCGGTTTCCAGCAGTGCGGTCTTGGGCACCAGATTGGCCAGCGCCCGGATTCCGTCACGGGCCTTACCGGCGGCGACGCCTTCAAGCACTTCGCCCACAGCAAACAGAAAGACGACCAGAGCGGCCTCTTCTGCAGCGCCGATGATCAGCGCGCCGATGGCGGCAATCGTCATCAGCGCCTCGATGGTAAAGGGCTGGCCAAGGCGCAGCGCCGCATAGGCGCGGCGCGCCACCGGAGCAACGCCGATGATACAGGCTGCCTGAAACGCCCAATGCCCTGCCGGCCCAGCGATCAAAGCCGAAACAACCCATGCAATCACCAGCAGCGCACCGGTGAAAAGCACCAGCCGTCCCTTGCCAGTCCGGTACCACGGCTGGCCGCGTATGGCCTGATCATGTCCGCCATGATCGTGGCCGCTGTGATCATGTCCGGCGTGATCGCGGGCGTCCTGCGGCAGACGTGTGGCGCCGGAGGATGTGCCCTGTCCTTTCGGCACGATGCCATAACCAAGGCTGCGCACGACGCCCTCGATCTCATCCGTCCCGGTTCTGCCGGGGGTAAGGTTCAGGGACAGTCGCTCGGACATCAGGGCTACGCTGACATCGCTGACGCCGGGCAGACGCTCGACCGCGCCCGTCACCTTGGTGGCGCAGGACGCGCAATCCATTCCCGTGATCAGCCATTCCCGCCGCTCTGCCTTTGCCGTGTTCATCGTCCTGCTCCTGCCCATCGGAGGCCTTGTACTTGATGATTCGGGACCCTAGATGCTCTAGCGACCAGAGCTTCAAGAGGTATTTCGATGTTCTCGATCGGCAGGCTCAGCGCGGCGACAGGGGTCAAGGTACCCACCATCCGCTATTATGAGCAGATCGGCCTTTTGCCCGAGCCCGAGCGGACCGGGGGCAACCAGCGCCTTTACACCCGCAAGATGCAAGAAAGGCTGGCTTTTATCCGCCATGCCCGCGACCTTGGCTTTCCGCTAGAGGCGATCCGCGAGCTGTTGAGCCTTTCGGACCAGCCCGGCGAATCGTGCCACACCGCAGATGAGATCGCGATCCGCCAGCTTGCCGAGGTCGAGGCAAGAATCGCCCGGCTGGCGGCGCTGCGCGATGAATTGCGGCGCATGCTGGATCATTGTGCCAGCCACACAATCGCCGAATGCCGGGTGATCGAGGTTCTGGGCAATCACGCTCTATGCGCGCATGATGACCATAGCGTGCCCAAGGGGGCCGGACCCGCCTAGTGCGGCCTGATCCCGTGGGTGACCCCTTCCCCCCGCCGCGACGACGTCCTAGAGTGCGACCATGCGCTGGACCCTGCCAAATCTACTGACTGTTCTGCGACTTCTGGCGGCACCGTTGGTGCCGCTGATGTTCTTCTTTCTCAGCCGGCCCTTTGCTGATTTCGCGGCGCTGGCGCTGTTC
The DNA here is from genome assembly GCF_000185925.1 of Paracoccus sp. TRP. NCBI lineage: Bacteria > Pseudomonadati > Pseudomonadota > Alphaproteobacteria > Rhodobacterales > Paracoccaceae > Paracoccus > Paracoccus sp. TRP. The sequence goes on from NZ_AEPN01000022.1 coordinate 25,521, forward strand.
CTGATCGCCGCCGTAACCGATTGGTTCGACGGCTATCTGGCCCGCGCCTGGGCGCAGGAAAGCCGCTTTGGCGCCGCCATGGACCCGATTGCGGACAAGGCCATGGTCATCATCGCCGTGGTGGTCATCACCGGCTATTCGGGCATGAACCCCTGGCTGATCCTGCCCGCCACCGTGATCCTGTTTCGTGAGGTCTTTGTTTCGGGCCTGCGCGAATTCCTGGGGGACAAGGCACGGCTGCTCAAGGTCACGAAACTGGCCAAGTGGAAGACAACGGCACAGATGGTCGCCATTGCCGTGCTGTTTCTGGGCACCGGGCTGAATTACTATGAAACCGGCCATCCGCCGCTTGTGGGTGAAACCAGTCTGCCCTGGTCCGACAACTGGTCGGATCTGGCGACGCAGGTTGGGCTGGTGCTGATCTGGATCGCGGCGGTTCTGACTGCGATCACTGGCTGGGACTACTTCGCCAAGGCCCGGCCATTCCTGAGGGATGACCATGGCGCTTGACGTTCTGTATTTCGCCTGGCTGCGCGAACGCATCGGCCAGCCGCGCGAGCGGGTCGAGACACAGGCCCGTACCGTCCGTGAACTGGTGGCCGAACTTGCTGCAATGGACGAATGGCACGCGGCGGCACTGGCCGACCTGACAGCGGTGCGCATCGCTGTGGATCAGGAACTGGCTGATCTGGACGCATCGTTGGAAGGGGTGCGCGAAGTCGCCTTTTTCCCGCCGATGACCGGAGGCTAGGATGACGGCCCGGGTCCAAAGCGTGCCCTTTGACCTTGGTGCCGAGCTGGCGGGCTTTGGCGCAGGCGCAGGCGCGGTCGTAAGCTTTTCGGGCCTGGTGCGCGACGAAGATGGTCGTCTGGTCGCACTTGAGATCGAACATTATCCCGGCATGACCGAAAAGGCGCTGCAAGCCTATGGCGAGCAGGCAGCACAACGTTTTGGCCTGACCGGCTGGCGGATCATCCACCGCTTCGGCCGTCTTGAAGTCGGTGAACAGATCATGATGGTCGCCACAGCCGCCCGGCACCGCAAGGCGGCATTTGAGGCGGCGGAATACCTGATGGACTGGCTGAAATCCCGCGCCCCCTTCTGGAAACGCGAAATCGGTCCTGACGGTCCCGGTGATTGGGTCGAAGCAAAGGCCGAGGATGAGGACGCCTTGTCACGGTGGTGAGGCAAAAGTTGCATTCCCGGCGCGCGGCGATCATATAGGGCGCGGACCAGACAGACCCGACCGGATGACAGCGCGGAGCCCTGCATGACTTACCTGGAGTTCGAAAAGCCCCTTGCCGATCTTGAGGGCAAGGCCGAGGAACTGCGTGCATTGGCCCGAAAGGGTGAAGGTGTTGATCTGGAGAAAGAGGCGGCCGCCCTTGACCGTAAGGCCGAGGAAATGCTGCGCGATCTCTACAAACAGCTTGATCCGTGGCGCAAGACACAGGTCGCCCGCCACCCCGAGCGGCCCCATTGCCGCGACTATATCGACGTGTTGTTCAGCGAATACACACCCCTGGCCGGCGACCGCGCCTTTGGCGAGGATCATGCCGTCATGGGCGGTCTTGCGCGTTTTAAGGATCAGCCCTGCGTGGTCATCGGCCATGAAAAGGGCAATGATACCAAATCGCGCATCTTTCACAATTTCGGCATGGCCCGGCCCGAAGGGTATCGCAAGGCGATCCGCCTGATGGATATGGCCGATCGTTTCCGCCTGCCGGTGATCACGCTTGTCGACACGCCCGGCGCCTATCCAGGCAAAGGTGCGGAAGAGCGCGGCCAGTCTGAGGCTATTGCCCGGGCGACCGAGAAATGCTTGCAGATCGGCGTGCCGCTGATTTCGGTCATCATCGGCGAAGGCGGTTCCGGCGGGGCTGTGGCCTTTGCCACGGCGAACCGTATCGCCATGCTGGAACACTCGATCTATTCGGTGATCTCGCCCGAAGGATGCGCCTCGATTCTGTGGAAAGACGCCGAAAAGATGCGCGAGGCCGCCCATGCGCTGAAACTGACGGCACAGGATCTGAAAAAGCTTGATGTTATTGACCGCATCATCTCTGAACCGATGGGCGGCGCGCAGCGCGCCCCCGAAGAAGCAGTCGCTGCTGTGGGCGAGGCTATCGCCGCAATGTTGGGTGAGCTTCAGGGCAAGAAACCCGCGGAACTGATCAACGAGCGGCGGCAGAAATTCCTGAACATGGGGTCCAAGGCGCTGAGCTGAGGCCGAAAAGCCCCGGGGAAATCAAAGGTCCGTCCTGTCGGGGCGGACCTTTCCATTTGATCTTTCGCGGTCTTGGCGCTGATTTATTCCCGCGCAGCCCTAAGCGCGGCTTCCAGGATATCCAGCGCCTCGTCAAAGACCTGATCCTGAATGGTCAACGGCGCGAGGAAACGGATGACATTGCCGTGCACGCCGCAGGTCAACAGGATCAGGCCGCGTTTCAGCGCTTCTTCGCGGACGCGGTTGGCAAAATCGGGGTTCGGCTTGTCGGTGCCGGCAAGGTTGAACTCGACCGCGTTCATAAAACCCGGACCGCGAATATCGACAATCTCGGGCACCGAATCGGCGATGCCGGCCAGGCGCTGTTTCAGCCGCTGGCCAAGCCGGGTGGCACGTTCGCAAAGGTCCTCTTCTGCGATCACGTCCAGCACCGCATGGGCGGCGGCGACGGCCAGAGGGTTGCCCGCATAGGTGCCACCAAGCCCGCCGGGGGCGGGGCTGTCCATCACTTCGGCCCGTCCGGTGACGGCGCTGATCGGCAGGCCGCCGCCCAGCCCCTTGGCCATGGTGGTCAGATCGGCGGCAACCCCGTGATGTTCCATCGCGAACAGCTTGCCGGTGCGGGCAAAGCCGGCCTGAACCTCGTCGGCGATCAGCAGGATCGAATACTGGTCGCAGATCTCGCGCAGGCGCTGGATAAAGCCGGTCGGCGCCTCATAAAAGCCGCCCTCGCCCTGCACCGGCTCGATGATGATGGCTGCAACGCGCGAGGGGTCGATATCGGCGCGAAACAGCCGGTCAAGCGCCGCCAGCGCCTCGTCGGCAGTCACGCCATGCAAGGGGTTGGGGAATGGCAGGTGCCAGACGTCGTTCATCATCGGCCCAAAGCCTGCCTTATAGGGCTGGACCTTGCCGGTCAGCGACATGCCAAGGAAGGTGCGGCCGTGAAAGCCCCCTGCAAATGCGATGATCCCGGCACGACCGGTGTAATGACGGGCGATCTTGACCGCGTTTTCCACTGCCTCTGCCCCGGTGGTGTAAAAGGCGGTCTTTTTCGGCCCGTCGCCGGGGACAAGCTGGTTCAGCCGCTCGGCCAGCGCAACGTAGTTTTCATAGGGCACGACCTGATGGCAGGTATGGGTAAAACGGTCGAGCTGAGCACGCACCGCCCCGATCACCTTTGGGTGACGGTGGCCGGTGTTGACCACGGCGATCCCGGCGGCAAAGTCGATATAGCGCTTGCCCTCTTTGTCCCAGATCTCGGAATTCTCGGCGCGTTCGGCATAGATCTGGGTCGTCATCCCCACCCCGCGCGAGATGGCGGCATTCTTGCGTTCGGTCAGGCTGGTCATACTGGGCGCCCCTTACTCGATGCGATTCGGGGTCGATGCTATACGCGGCCCGGCGATCCGAACAGGGCCGCTTGCACAGCACCCGGTGATGCTTCAGGCTGAAGCCATGTTTCCGATCCGCGACCATAACCCATCCGAGCGCACGCCCTATGTGACCTATGCGCTGATCTTTCTGAACGTGGCGATGTTTCTCATCACCATGCCATGGGCGGGCGGAGAGGTCGGTCTGTGGAACCGCCTTGCGCTATACCCGGTGGCGGTCAGGCATGGCGACTGGCTGTGGGGGCTGGTAACGCATATGTTCCTGCATGCCGGGATCATGCATATCGCCGGTAACATGCTGTTCCTGTGGGTTTTTGGCGACAATCTGGAAGATCAGATGGGGCGTTTCGGCTTTCTGGTCTTTTACCTTGCCTGCGGGTTGGCGGCGGCGGCGGGCCAGATCGCGGCCGACCCGATGAGCGATGTCCCCATGATCGGCGCTTCGGGTGCAATTGCCGGGGTAATGGGCGGCTATCTGCTGATGTTCCCGCGCGCGCGCGTCGATGTCATCGCCATTATCATCATTATTATTCGCCGCTTTACCATTCCGGCATGGGTGCTGTTGCTGGCATGGTTCGGCATCCAGCTGGTCTCAAGCGCCAGCATGGTCGATGACGGCGTTGCCTATGTGGCCCATGCAGCGGGGTTCCTGGCGGGGATCGTATTTGCCGTGCCGCTGTTTCTGCGTCGGGGCGGGTCGCGTTTCTGGCAGCGCACCCATGGTCGCCCGCCTCATGCCCCGGCCTATGCCCCCTCACGCATCCCGCCGGTGCGTCGGCGCTAAAGCTGGCCGCGGCTCATGTGGCGCTTGCCGGCAAAGCCCGGCGCGCGACTGACGGTAAAACCTGCCGCCGCCAGTGCCCGTCGTACATGGCCTGCCGCTGTGTAGGTCGCAAAGGTCCCGCCCGCGGCAGTGTGGCGTGCGACCTCGGTCATTAGTGCCTCGCCCCAAAGCTCGGGGTTTTTGGCTGGCGAAAACCCGTCCAGAAACCACGCATCCGCCTGTCCATCCCATACGGGCAGGGCCTCGCGCGCATCGGCCTGGATGATTTCGGCCTGAACCAGCCCGACGGTCAGATGCTGTTGCGGCCAGCCCTCGCGTAGCTGGGCTGCAAGCGGGGCAAGCTCGGGAAAGGCGGCATGGGCGCGGGCCAGTTCATCGGCGCTCATCGGAAAGGCCTCAAAGCTGGTAAAGCGGATCGGCACAGTTGCGATCTGCGCCAGTGCCAGAAGGTTCAGCCCAGTGCCAAAGCCCAGTTCGGCGACGTGAAAGCCGGGCCGCAACCGGGCGGGCAGATCGTTTCCGGCCAGAAAGACGTGGCGCGTCTCGTCCAGCCCGCCGCTGAGGCTGAAGTAGGGGTCGTCAAAGCGGCGCGAGACAGGAATCGCCCTGTCACGCCAATCCAGATCGGCGCTGCTCTGGTCGCGCTTGGCCATCCGCGCTAACTCCTTTTTGCAGGCAGATGCGGCAAGGGGCAGCGGAATGGCAAGCGAAATCACAGTGGCGGGCGCAGGTGTCTTTGGCCTTGCCTGCGCATGGGAGCTGCTGCGGCGCGGCATACGGGTGCGCGTCTTTGAGGCGGCGCGGATCGGGGCAGGTGCCTCGGGCGGGCATGTCGGCGCGCTTGCCCCCCACGCGCCCGAGAACTGGAACGCCAAAAAGCAGGTCCAGCTGGAGGCTCTGATAGCTGCCGAAGGGTGGTGGACCGAGGTTGCCGCGGCGGGCGGGGTCGATCCTGGTTACGCCCGCACCGGTCGTATCCAGCCCGTGCCCGAGGGGTCCGAGGCGCGGATGGCCGAACGGATCGAGGCAGCCCGCGCCAACTGGCCAGAATGGGCGGGAATGGAGATGACTGAGGCGCCACAGGCGCCGTTGGTGCCCCTGTCGCCTTCGGGCCTGTGGTTGGTGGACCGACTGACCGCGCGGGTCAGTCCACGCCGTGCAGGTGCCGCGCTTGCCGCCGCGATCATCGCCCGGGGCGGAGAGCTCATCGAGGGGCAGGCCGCGCCCGACGCCCCCGCGATCTGGGCGACCGGAGTGGCCGGTCTTGCGCCCTTTGGCGGCGGCGGGGTCAAGGGCCAGTCGGCGCTTCTGGCGCTGGATATGGCCGATGCCCCGCAGGTCTTTGCCGATGGGGTCCATATCGTGCCCCATGCGGACGGGACCGTGGCCATTGGCTCGACCTCGGAACGCGATGTCATGGACACCGGCACCGACGCCCAGCTTGAGGTGCTGATAGACAAGGCCCGCGCCCTGTGTCCGGCACTGGGGGATGCACCGGTCGTTGATCGCTGGGCCGGCATCCGCCCGCGCGCGCGCTCCCGCGCGCCCATCGTCGGGCCATGGCCGGGGCGGCCGGGCCATTACGTCGCCAACGGTGGTTTCAAAATCGGCCTTGCCATGGCCCCGGCCTGCGCAGGAATGCTGGCTGATCTGATCCTTGAGGGGCGTGATCGCATCCCCGAGGGCTTCAGGGTGCCGGGCTGACCCCGATTACCATGGGGTGCAGGTGGAACAGCCCTGCCCAGATCAGAACGGCCAGCGCAAGGCGCGGCCAGGTCAGCCGCAGGGCCCATCCGCGTCGCAGGCTGATCGCCAGCCCGAACAGGGCATAGGCAAGCAGCAGCCCGAACAGGATCACATGCGCCAGATCGCCGTTGGCGATCAAATGCGCTGCGCCCCACAGGGTAAAGCCCGCCATCAACCCCGCCATGCCGCCGGTCAGCGCTGCCAGCACCGCTATGGGCATGGCGATATTGGCAAGCCAGCGCATCCACGGCTCTTGCGGCCAGATCTCGACAAAGGGGGCGCGGGCGGCGGCAATGATCAGCCAGTACAGCAGCGCAAGCGACAACAGGCTGTAACCGATGACATAGCCCCGCCGCCCCAGCGTACGGATCAGCGGCTCGCGGAATCGGGCCGGGATCACATGCGAGCCCAGAAAAGCCGCCAGCGCCAATGCAAATTCGCCCCATTCCATGCCGCCAGCCTAGCCTTGCGCCCCTGTGACGGCAATCCGCGTTGACGCCGCGCCCTGCTGCGGCATGATGACGCGAAAAAGGGGACCCCATGACACGCCTTCAGACCGCTTTTGACGCCATCGACAAGGCTAATTCCGCCGACCCGCATCTGGACGCCGAAGGGCGGCCCGAGGCGCTTCTTTACGGCCAGCGCATGACGGCCGAGCAAGAGACGCTGTACCCTGATGCCTCTGAGCCCTTGCGCATCGCCTGTCGCGGCCAGCATGTCGAGCGGTTCCTTTTGCCGCGCGATGCCTATCCCATGGACCGGGCGGGCTATCTGGCATGGCGGACCGAGCAGGGTCGCCGCCATGCCGCCCGTATCGCCGGGATCATGCGCGAGGCTGGCTATGACGGGGATGACATCGCAGCAGCCGAACGGATGCTGACCAAACAGGGCATCAAGCGCGACCCCGAGGTGCAGGCGCTTGAGGATGTGGCCTGCTTTACCTTTATCCGCTGGTATATGGGCCCCTTTGCCGAGGGGCGCGACCCTGAGGAATTGCAGCGCATCGTTGAAAAGACCGCACGCAAGATGTCCACCATGGCCCGCGCCCGGGCGCTTGGGGAGTTCGCGATCCCCGAGCCTTTCGCCGCCGCCTTTCGTGCGTAAGGCGCTGATCGTCGCCCATGGTCAGCCGGGCGATCCGGTCCCGCAGCAAAATGCGGTCGAGGCGCTGGCGGCCCGTGTCGCCGCGCTTTTGCCTCAGGCGCAGGTGCGGGGCGCGACGCTTGCCATGCCCGGCGCGCTGGATATCGCTGATGATAAGACGCTGATCTATCCGCTGTTCATGGCCACGGGATGGTTTACCCGCAGCGAGCTGCCCCGCCGCCTGACGCTTTCCGGTGCGGCGCGGGCACGCGTCCTGCCACCCTTTGGCAGCGATCCGGGATTGCCGGGCCTGTGCCTTGCCCTGATCTCCGAGGCGGCGGCAAGGCAGAGGTGGTCTATGGCGCAGACGCATCTTTTGATCGCTGCACATGGCTCGGGGCGTTCGCGTGCCCCTGCCGAGACCGCGCAGCAGATGGCCAAGACGCTTGCCCCCCATCTTGCCGCTGTCTCGTGCGGTTTTATCGAAGAGGAGCCGCGCCTTGCCGATGCCGCGCGCGGTTTGCCGGCGCAGTCGATCTGCCTGCCGCTTTTTGCCACCGGGGCCGATCACGTCACTGACGACTTGCCCACGGCGCTGGCCGGGGCCGGGTTTCGCGGCCTGACCCTGCCGCCCGTCGGGCTGGCGCCCGAAGTGCCCAGGATGATCGCAAATAGCATCAGGGCCGCCCTGTCCGAACGGCCCTGAGATAAGTGTATTGCGGTGCGGTGTCCCGCGGGGAGCGCAGGGATTACATCGAGGCGAGCTGCGCCAGCGCCCCGCGGATACGGGTCAGGTCGTCTTCGAGCGCGGCGAGTTTTTCGCGCGTCTCTTCGATGACCTCGGGTTCGGCATGTTCGACGAATTTGGGGTTCGCCAGCCGACCACGCAGGCCCTGCGCATCCTTTTCCGTCTTGGCGGCGGCCTTTTCCAGCCGCGCGGTCTCGGTCTTGACGTCGATCATCTCGCCCACCGGCAAGGCAAAGCTTGCCCCCAGTGCCGCGACCGAGATCATGCCGGGGCCGACTGCACCCTCTTTCGGTGCGCCGACCCGGGCCAGACGCTCGATCAGCGGGCCGTTGGCGGCAAGGGCGGCGCGGGCGGCATCATCGGCCTCGGTCACGATCAGCTCGGGACGGGCACCTGCCGGCACGCCGATCTGGGCACGGGCCGAGCGGATGTTTTCGATCAGCTGGATCACCCAGTTCATCTGACGGTCAGCCTCGGCGTCGATCAGCTCGGCACCATATTCCGGCCAGTCACCATGGATGAGCATGCCTGCCCGGTCGCCGGTCAGCGACCAAAGCTCTTCGGTGACAAAGGGCATGATCGGATGCAAAAGCGTATAGCACTGATCCAGAACCCAGCCCATGGTGGCGCGGGTTTCATCGCCGAACTCGCCATCGAACAGCGGCTTCGAGAATTCGACATACCAGTCGCAGACCTTGCCCCAGACAAAGGCGTAGAGCCCGGTCGCGGCATCGTTAAAGCGGAAACTCGCCAGCGCCTCGTCGGTCGCCTGACGGATGCGTGCGACCTCGCCGATGATCCAGCGGTTCACGACATGGCGCGGTTGCGGCAGGGCAACACCCCCGCGCACGCCGTTCATTTCGGCAAAGCGGGTCGCGTTCCACAGCTTGGTGACAAAGTTGCGGTTTACCTCGACATGTTTCGGCCCAAGCTTAGGGTCGCGGCCCATCGCGGCCATGCTGGTCAGGGTAAAGCGCAGCGCGTCCGCACCATATTCGTCGATCAGCACCAGAGGGTCGATGACGTTGCCTTTCGACTTCGACATCTTGGCGCCTTTTTCGTCGCGCACCAGTCCGTGAACATAGACAGTGTGGAAGGGCACCTGACCAACCACGGCCAGTTGCATCATCATCATCCGGGCCACCCAGAAGAAGATGATGTCGAAACCCGTCACCAGAACGTCTGTCGGGAAATACCTGCGCAGCTCGGCCGTGTCCTCGGGCCAGCCAAGTGTCCCGATCGGCCATAGCCCGGACGAGAACCAGGTGTCGAGCACATCGGGGTCGCGCCAGACCGGATAAACCAGTCTGGTCGGGTCCTGCGACAGGTTGTAATCGGCAAGCCCCTGGGCAAAGGCGTCGATGGCGGCCGCGCGGTCGGCAACCTCGATCACCCGAGCGGTTTCCAGCGGAACCGGCAGCGCGGCGATGGAATCGCGGAACTTCTCGGCCACCTCGGCGAAATTCGATGCGGCATGGTGGACCTCGTCGCGGTGGACAAGGCCTTCTTCCAGCAGGGCAAAGATCTCGACCTCGTCAAGCGCGCCGTCATGATCGTCATCGACCTGACCTTCAAGCCGCAGGTCGAGGCCGTACCAGACCGGGATCTGGTGACCCCACCACAGCTGGCGGGAAATGGTCCATGGCTCGATGTTTTCAAGCCAGTGGAAATAGACCTTTTCGTGCTGTTCGGGCAGGATCCGGGTCTGACCCGAGCGGACTGCCTCGATGGCCGGGCCGACGATCTTGGCCGTATCCACGAACCACTGGTCGGTCAGCATCGGCTCGATCACCACGCCCGAGCGGTCGCCAAAGGGCTGCATGATCGGCTTGGATTCGACCAGGGGACGACGCTCAAGATGTTCAGCGCCGGTTTCCTTGTCGATTTCCTTATGCAGATAGGTGACGGCCAGCCCTTCGCTGGTGATTGCCTCGACCACGCGCGCCCGCGCCTCATAGCGGTCAAGGCCGCGCAGCTCTTCGGGCACCAGATTGACGTTTGAGACATCGCCCACATCCTCGCCCCGGGCCGCGCGGGTGGCGATCCCGGCGCTTTCCGCATAGCTCAGCCCGTCCGCGCGCATCCGCCCCTTGCCGTCCAGCAGCACATAAAGCGGGATGTTGTTGCGCAGGGCGACGCCATAGTCGTTAAAGTCATGCGCGCCGGTGATCTTGACCGCGCCTGACCCGAAATCGGGGTCGGGATATTCGTCGGTGATGATCGGGATCAGACGGCGGTACTCCTTGGGTCCGACCGGGATTTCGCACAGCTTGCCGACGATCGGGGCATAGCGGGGATCATCGGGATGAACCGCGACTGCGCCGTCGCCCAGCATGGTTTCGGGGCGGGTGGTGGCGATGCTGATATAGTCGCGCGTCTCGCGCAGGGTGACGTTCCCGTCCTGGTCACGCTCGACATATTCATAGGTCTCGCCGCCGGCGAGCGGGTATTTAAAATGCCACATATGGCCGGGAATCTCGCGGTTCTCGACCTCAAGATCGCTGATCGCGGTCTCAAAATGGGGGTCCCAGTTGACCAGCCGCTTGCCGCGGTAGATCAGCCCCTTGTCATACATCTCGACAAAGACCTTGATGACGGCGTCGTGGAAGTTGCCTTCTTCGCCCGCTGGCGCGCCGGGGGCGCCGGACATGGTAAAGGCGTTGCGCGACCAGTCGCACGAGGCGCCAAGCCGCTTGAGCTGTTCGATGATCGTGTCGCCTGATTCCTGTTTCCAGGCCCAGACCTTTTGCAAAAAGGCCTCGCGCCCGATGTCGCGGCGGTTTGGCTCTTGCCGTTCGGCCATCTGGCGTTCGACGACCATCTGGGTGGCGATGCCGGCATGGTCCTGACCGGGCTGCCACAGCGTGTCAAAGCCCCGCATCCGGTGCCAGCGCACCAGAATGTCTTGCAGCGTATTGTTCAGGGCGTGGCCGATATGCAGGCTGCCGGTTACGTTCGGGGGTGGGATTACCACCGAGAAGCTGTCCGCCCCCGGTTTTGCATTGGCGCCTGCGGCAAAGGCGTTTCTTGCCGCCCATTCCCGCGCAATCCGGGCCTCGGCGGTTTGCGCGTCGAAGTTCTTGTCCATGGCCATGGTGTTTCACCCCTTGAATCGCGTTGGGGATAGCGAAGCGCGGGCAAAAGGCCAAGAGGCGCTAGGCCAGGAACTGCGCTGCAATCCCCTGCCGGAAGGGAAAATATTGAAACCAGGGCCGCGCGCCCTCGATCACACGCCCGGCCGAAGGGCGCCGGGTCAGCCGCGTGAAATACTCCGACAGTGCCGGATGGGCATAAAAGGGGTGAATCGCCCCGGCATAGAACAGTGCAGGCATGGCCGCGCAATCTGCCAAAGAGAACGCGCCTGCGATCCAGCTGTCGTTGTCGCAGGCGGCCAGATGCCGCTCGGCTGCGATATAGGCGCGATCCAGCTTTTCTTTTTGCTCGGCCACCGTCTGCCGGTCGCGGCGCGACTCGGGTCGCAGGGCGTCGCGGACGATTTCCTGCACGGGCGATTCCATGTGCATGTCAAAAAAGCGGTCCCATAGCCGCACCTGAAGTGCGGCCTTGGGGTCGGCGGGGATCAGGCGATGGGGCCCCGGGTGATGCAGGTCCAGATATTCGATGATGATCGAGCTTTCCGGCAGCACCGTATCGCCATCCTCAAGAACCGGAAACAGCCGCATTGGCCACAGCCGTTCCAGCAATGCCGCATCGTCAGGCTGCGCCAGATCCACAAGGCGCGGCGTAAAGGCGGTCCCCGCCTCGTAAAGCGCGATGAGCGGTTTCCAGCAATAAGAAGCCAGCGGGTGATAATACAGCGTCAGCATGGTTTGGCCTGCTTTCCGGGCGTCATTCCTGCCGGGCGAACTCGGCATCGACCTCAATGGTGATCGGATCGGTAAAGAACGGACTCATGCCATAGGCCTGCGGGTCGATCTGCGTTTCGGCATGAACTCCGATCAGGTCGCGGATGATCGGGTTGCCAGCCTCATCCCCGGTAAAGCCTTTGCCCGCACCGATCAGGGTCACGTCAAAGGTAGCGGGCAGGGTCTTGCCCAGCAATGTCAGCTGTCCCTGGACCTTGCCCGCTGTCAGGCTGTCGGCAGTGAAACCGTCGGCCGCAAAGCGTGCTGTCGGGTTCTTTGCGCTGTCGAGATAATCAGGGCCGGTCAGGATTTCGGCAAACCCCTCGACCGGGGTTGAAAGTGAGGCGATCTCGACCTCGGCTTCAAGCCGGTTTTGCGCCGGATCGTCGGGATTCCACTCCAGCTGACCCGAGACCGAGCCAAAGCGGAAAACGCTTACTGAAAAGCCCATATGCGGCACGCGGGTCTGGACGGCGGTATGCGCCGGGTCCAGCCGGTAGGTCCCGGCGCTGGCGGCGTGATAGTCCTGCTGGCCGCGCGGGATGCTGTCGGGTGTCACCTCCTGGGCGGCGGCAGGCCCCGCCCAGAGAGCGATTGCGATCAAAGAGGCACGGATCATGATGCAACCTCCTTGGGACCGACCAGCGCGAAATACACACCTTGCGGGTCGCGGGCGACGGCGATGAAGGCCGGGCCGGGCACCTCGATCGGACCATGCACCACCTCGCCGCCGCCGTCGCGGATGCGATCCAGAGCGGCTGCGACGCCGTTCACGCCGAAATAGGGCAGCCAGCAGGGCACGGGCGAATTTCCCAGACCCATCATGCCGCCGATCTCGGCCCCCTGCCACGAAAACAGTTGGTAGGTCCCCATCTCTCCCATGTCCATGGCGGTGGATTTCGTCCAGCCAAACAGCTCGGAATAGAAGCCGAACCCGGCCACGGGATCGGTGGACATCAGCTCGACCCAGTTGCCATGGGCCTCTTTACGCTGGTTCCATGCCCCGTCCTCGACCGGGGGCTGGGGGTCCATCGGCAGTGGCTGCAGGATACCAAAGACCGCGCCCTGAGGATCCGCGACGACCGCAAAGCGCCCCGTGTGGGGAATATCTTCGGGTTCGCGAAGGGCCGAGCCCCCAAGGTTCCTGATCTTGGCGACGGCTGCATCGGCGTCATCGACGTCGAAATAGATCATCCAGGACAGAGGGACGTCGGCGCAATCCTCCGGCGTCTCCATCAGTCCGGCAACCATGTCGCCGCCATGGCTGGCAAGGTGATAGGTAAAGCCCTCCATCCCGGCGTCGGCAGTGGTCCAGCCAAGGATCTTGCCATAAAAGGCCCCGGCCTCGGCAAGCGCGCCTTTCGCGGTCGAAAGCTCGAACCAGCAGGGTTTTCCGTGATACATGGCGGTTCCCTTCAGGCTTTCACATCGACGATGGGTTCGAACCCGCCCCACATCATCCGCATGCCGTCAAAAGGCATTTCTGGCGGTTTTTGCATCTCGGGGTCGGACATCATCTTTTCATAGCTCGCATCGGCAGTCGCCTTGTCGGGCCATTCGATCCAGGAAAACACGACGGTTTCGTCATCCTTTGCCTGGGTGGACATGTAGAAATCATTGACCTTGCCGCGGGGGACGTCGACGCCCCAGCATTCGACCATGCGCAAGGCGCCGTAGCGTTTGAACATGGGCCAGGCTGCCTGAGCCATGTCGATGTATTTCTGCTTGTTGGCCGTCGGAACCGCCAGCAGGAAGCCAGAGTAATAGGTCATCTCTTTTCCTCCTCACCGGGCGCTGAATGCGCCAATGAGTCGCAGGTTGGCACTTGAAGTATTAAAAAGCAACTGTTAATATCAAAACATGACTGAAACTGGCAAAACTCTGCGTTTACGCTATGAAGAAGGGTGCCTTGGCGCCCATGCGCTGAATTTCATCGGCGATCGCTGGGCGCTTTTGGTGGTGCGTGAGCTGATGTTTCAGCCCAAGCGCTTTCAGATGCTGCGCGCCGGGCTGCCGGGTGTGACGGCAAGCGTGCTGACCCAGCGCCTGACCCAGTTGGTGCAGGCGGGGGTGGTGTCGCATGATGATGTGCTGGGGGTTTATGCGCTGACCGATGCAGGTCGGGCACTGCATCCGGTGCTGCGCGAGCTTTGCCGCTGGGCGTTGCGGATGCCGGGGCATGACCCGGCCAAGTTCATCAGCATCTCGGCGCTGATGATTTCGATCTCGGCCACGGTGGATCGGGCGCGTGCTGCCGGATCACCTCTGCGTGCGGGGTTTGTTTCAGGCAAAGAGGGATTTGAGGTCACGCTGTCCGCGGCCGGCATACCACAGGTCCGCGCCATGCGTGAGCCGGTGGCCGATTTCGTCATGGAGGGGTCGGGCAATGCACTGGCCGCGGCGATATATGGGCCGGGGCCGATGGCGCTGGCCGCCGCAGGTCTGGTGGGGTTGCGCGGCGATCACGCCGCCGCGCAGGGGTTCACGTCGCTTTTCAGCCTGAAGCCTCAGATCAGCGACAGCAGCGAATCGCCCGACGAGATCGTGCAGGCGCTGGGGGCCTCTTCGACCTGAAGCTCTTCGACCGAGCCGTCGTTGACCAGCATGGCATAGCGTTTGGAGCGGCCATTGACCCAGCCCGACGCCTCGATGTTCATGCCAAGCGCCTTGGTAAAGCTGCCGTCGCCATCGGCCAGAACCTCGATACCGGCATCGGTTGCACCGGTGTCAGCCGCCCATTTCCCGGCGACAAAGGGATCGTTCACCGTGATGCAGATCACGCGCGAGACGCCTTTCTCGCGGAACTTGTCGGCGTTTTTCACAAAGCTTGGCATATGGGCGTTGGTGCAGGTCGGGGTATAGGCGCCCGGCACGGCAAAGATGGCCACATGGCCCCTGGCCAGATCGGCAACCGCCACTTCCTCGGGGCCATTGGCGCCCAGTTTCAGCAGTTTGCCTTCGGGCAGCTTGTCGCCTTTTGCGATGGACATGCGCGGTTCCTCCGTCAATTGCATCGATCCGAGGGCGACTATAGGCTCTGCGCCGCAGGCAAACCAGCGAGGGCGAAGAATGAACATCGTGATCCTTGGCGCGGGACAGGCGGCGGCCTCTCTGGCGGCGAAACTGCGTGCGCTGGGGCATCAGGGCGGCATTACCATTATCGGCGACGAGCCAGCGCCGCCTTATCAGCGCCCGCCCCTGTCCAAGGCCTATCTGTTGGGTGATATGGGGCTGGATCGCCTGACGCTGCGCGCCCCCGAATGGTGGGAGGAACAGCGCATCACCCTGCATCTGGGGGAAAAGGCGCTGCGCATCGACCGCGACCGCCGCGTCGTGGTGACTGATCGGGGCGAACACCCCTATGACCAGCTTGCCCTGACGCTGGGCGCAACGCCCCGCCGCCTGCCCGAGGCGATGGGCGGCGCGCTGCCCGGTGTTCATGTGGTGCGCAGCCTGGCTGATATCGCCGGGCTGAAGCCGGGGCTGGTTGCCGGGCGTCGCCTTGTGGTGATTGGCGGCGGCTATATCGGCCTTGAGGCGGCGGCTGTCGCCCGCAAGCTGGGGCTTGAGGTCACTTTGGTCGAGGCCGCGCCGCGCATCCTTGGCCGCGTCGCCGCGCCCGAAACGGCGGCGATGATCCGGGACCTGCACACAGCCCATGGGGTTCAGGTGCTGGAAGGTACTGGCATTACCCGCATCACCGGCCAGACCGCCGCCGATGGGGTCGAACTGGCCGATGGCCGCCATTTGCCTGCTGATCTGGTGATCTGCGGTATTGGCATCTGGCCCGAGACCGCTTTGGCCGGGGCGGCGGGACTGACCCTTAATAATGGCATTGCCACTGATGGGCAGGGGCGTACCTCGGACCCGGCAATCTGGGCGGCGGGCGATTGTGCCAGCTTTCCTGCGCCCGATACCTGCCCAGGCGGTGGCCAGCTGCGGTTGGAAAGCGTCGGCAATGCCATCGACATGGCCGAGGCAGTGGCCGCAAACATGCTGGGGGCAGGTGCGGACTACGTGCCAAAGCCGTGGTTCTGGTCGGATCAGTTTGACGCCAAGCTGCAGATCGCTGGGCTGAATCTTGGTTATGACCGGGTGGTGACGCGCACGGCCGAACCGGGTGGCTCGGTCTGGTATTTCCGGGACGGGCGGCTGATCGCGGTGGATGCGCTGAACGATGCACGCGCCTATATGATCGGCAAGCGGCTGATCGAGGCCGGCCGCTCTCCCACACCCGAGGCAGTGGCCGAGGCGGGCGATCTGAAGGCGCTGATGGCATGAGGATCGTTGGCGGCTCTTTGCGCGGGTTGAAGCTGGCCGAGGTCGGGGCCGGCGACCCTGCTGCACATCTGCGCCCGACGACCGACCGCGTGCGCGAATCTATCTTTAACCTGCTGATCAACGGCACCCATGGGAATCCGATTCCCGGTGCGCGGGCGCTGGACCTGTTTGCCGGGACCGGGGCTCTGGGGCTTGAGGCGCTGTCGCGGGGCGCGGCACGCGTCGCCTTTGTCGATGACGGCGTGGCGGCACGGGCGCTGTTACGTGCCAATATCGAAAAGGCCCGCGCAATGGGTGTCACAGATGTCTGGCGGCGCGACGCGACCCGGCTGGGGCAGAATCGCGCGGCGCCTTATGATCTGGTGTTCCTCGACCCGCCCTATGGCATGGGCCTTGGCGAACGTGCCCTACAATCTGCGATTGAGGGAGGCTGGCTCGCCCCCGGTGCCATGGTGGTGTGGGAAGAAGCGCGTCCCCCTGCCCCCGTGGCCGGGCTTGAGCAGATCGACCAGCGCAAATATGGCGACACAATTGTCACATTGTTGCGTAATGGGCACGATCAGGTGGCCCGATCCAGCTTGGTGGACAAGTGAATCAGGCTCTCGCTGGAGCGAACACCAGTCAAACCGCCGATCTGATCCAGCACATCGTCAAGCTGGCTGGTCGATACGGCAGCCAATTGCAGCAAAAGATCGACGCGGCCGCTGGTGGTATGGATGCGTTCCACCTCGGGCAGGCTACGCAGCCGGGCAAGAATCGCCGCCTGCGCGCGTGGTTCGATCGTCAGAAGGCAGGTCGCGCGAATGCGGTGTTCGCGGGCAGTATCGCCCAGCCGCAAGGTGTAACCTGCAATGGCGCCCGATGTTTCCAGTCGTTCCAGCCGTGCCTGCACGGTCGAGCGTGCCACTTTGAGCCGCCGTGCAAGAACCGCCACGGACATCCGCGCGTCCTGCGCAAGATGGGCCAGAATGCCGCGATCCAGTTCGTCCATCGTTCACCTGTCGATCTGCCAAAATTTTCGTCATAGTAACGAAGCAGCAGCCCTTTTCCACCCTTTTCATTGCTTCAATCGGAACTCATAGGGCGCAGACTTGTTTCCACCCACACGCGCACAGGAAGGACATGCCGATGGGACTGACCGAGGGCCGTGGCCCCAAGACTGTCTGGAACAATCCCGCCGAGATTATCCGCAGGCTGGCGCCGGAAAATCCGGTGATGGTCTTTGCACCGTCGGTCTTGCGCGCGACGGCGCAACGGTTCCTGCAGGGTTTTCCGGGTCTGGTCACCTATGCGGTGAAGTCGAACCCGGATGAGGCGGTGATCCGCACCCTTTCGGCCGCCGGCGTGAGAGGCTTTGACGTCGCCTCTCCGTATGAGATCGACCTGATCGGCCGGCTCGCCCCCGATGCGGCGCGGCACTATCACAACCCCGTCCGCTCGCAGGCCGAGATTGCCCATGCGGTTGACGCCGGGATTACCTCCTGGTCGGTGGACAGCCGCTCGGAACTGGACAAGCTGTTTGCCCGTGTCCCGGCTGATAATTGTGAGATCTCGGCCCGGTTCAAACTGCCCGTGCTGGGCGCGGCCTATGACTTTGGCTCGAAATTCGGTGCCTCGCCCGAGCTGGCGGCCGAGCTTTTGCGCGCGGTGGCGGATCGGGGCTATATCCCCTCGCTGACCTTCCATCCGGGTACGCAATGTGTCGATCCGCATGCCTGGGAAAGCTACATCACCACCGCGGCCGAGATCTGCGATATGGCCGGCGTCAAGGCGCGGAGGCTGAATGTCGGCGGCGGTTTCCCCTCGCATCGCGTCACAGGGGTTGAGCCTGACCTCTCGTCCATCTTCCAGCTGATCAGCCGCATCACCAAAGAGGCCTTTGGCGCCGAGGCCCCGCAACTGGTCTGTGAGCCGGGGCGAGGGCTGTGCGCCGACGCCTTTTCGCTGATCACCCGGGTCAAAGCGGTCCGCGACGGCCAGAGCATTTTCCTGAACGACGGCGTTTATGGTGGGCTTTTCGAGCTGCCTATCGTCGGAAACCTTGACCGTTTGCAGGTGCTGACCCCCGAGGGCACCCCGCGCGAGGGCGAGCCGCTGCCGCGCGTCATCTTTGGCCCGACCTGCGATTCGGTCGACCGGCTGCCAGGCGAACTGACCTTGCCTGCCAATATTCAGGAAGGCGATTACATCATCTTTCACGGTGCGGGCGCTTATTCGACGGTGACCAACACCCGTTTCAACGGCTTTGGGCTGATGGCACACCTGACCGTGAACGCTCTTGAGTAGGGATTAATCGACGCTTTGTTTTTCCGTGCTAGCGTAACCGCATGGAATCACTGCCTCCGCCGAAATGCCAGGTCGTCATGATCGACGGCACCTTTGCCTCTCTGACCCAGGGGCAAAGGTCGTCGATCGCGCGGATCTATGCCATGCTGTCTGGGGAACGCGGCAGACTGCCCGCGCCGGTCCAGATCCATTATGCCCCCGGCCAGCAGTGGGAGGCGTGGCGTACCCTGCCAAAGCTCGCCATGGGTTCGACGCTGGAACGCCAGATCTGCGACGCCTACGGCTGGCTTGCGCGCCGGTGGCGTCCGGGGAATCCGCTGTTCTTTTTTGGCTATTCACGCGGCGCTTTTGCAGTCCGCTCATTGGCCGGGATGATCGGGCGCGTCGGGCTGCTGACCCATGACCGGGCTACACGTCCCAATATCCAGAAAGCGTGGGAGCTTTATCGCAACGGACGGGATGGTGTGGTTGAGCGATTGGATCCCGCACTGTGCCATCCTTCGGTGCCGATCCGCATGATCGGGGTCTTTGACACGGTGACGGCGCTGGGGATCCGGCTGCCCATCCTGTGGATGCTGACCGATCCGCGCTTTCGCTTTCACGACGCACATCTGGGGGCTGAGGTCGAACATGGTCTGCAGGCGCTGGCGCTGGACGAGACGCGGGCGACCTTTCAGCCGCTACTGTGGGACAGCAGCTCAGCGCCGGGCCGGGTTGAGCAGATGTGGTTCCGCGGCTGTCACCCCGATGTCGGCGGCCAGCTTTCGGGGCTGGAATACGCCCGGCCGCTGGCGAATATCCCGCTGGTCTGGATGATGACGCGGGCCGAAGAGCTGGGCCTGCCGCTGCCGCAGGACTGGCGCGCGCATTTCCCCTGCGACCCGACCGCGCCCTCGGTCGGGTCGTGGCGCAGCTGGGGCAAGGCTTTTCTTGCCCGTGCGCCGCGTTTGGCCGGGGCCGATCCTTCTGAGATGCTGCACGATTCGGTGCCGCGCCCCTATACGGGCCCGGCACTTCTGACGGGTGATCTGGCGGATGCCGCGCCGCCGCGCCCGCGCCGCCGGTTGCGCCAGGGACCCCCGGCACCCAAGCGCTCCGCCGTCGATGAAATGGCAGAGGATCAGCCCGTCGGGCGCCGCGCAACGGTCGTAAAACCCAAGGAGGACGGGCTGGCCCCGGCCTATGAGGGGACGGGACAGGGCGCGAGCCGTCGCGGAAAGGGCAGCCGGTTCAGGCGGAGGTCCTGAAGTGCGGTTCAGGCGACCTGCGGGACCTCGTCCTTGGGTTTGATCCCCAGCGCGGCACAGACCTTCAGCACCAGTTCAGGCTTGTTCAGCGTGTAGAAATGCAGCCGATCGACGCCGCCTTCGACCAGTCGCTCACACAGCTTGACGCAAAGATCCAGTGCCAGCGCGGCCTCACCCTCTTTCCCGGAGGCGGCAAAGGCCTCCTCGGCCCATTGCGGGACCGAAGTGCCGCAACGCTCGGCAAAGCGGCGGGTGCCCGACCAGCTTTGGATCGGCAGGATGCCCGGGATGATCGGAGCCTCGATCCCCGCTGAAACGCAGGCATCGCGAAAGCGGAAGAAGGTGTCTGCCTCAAAAAAGAACTGCGTCATGGCACTTGAGGCGCCTGCCTCAACCTTGCGTTTCAGCCAGGCGACATCGGCGGCGGTGTCGGGGCTTTCCGGATGCGGCTCGGGATAGGCGCCGCAGCGGATGGTCATGTCACCGCGTTCGGCGATGGCTGAGATCAGTTCGACCGAATTGGCAAACCCCTCGGCGTGGGGGATGAAACGGGCCTGCCCTTGCGGTGCATCCCCACGCAGGGCGACGATCTCATGCACGCCTGCCACCGCGTAATCCTGAACGATCTGCATCGTTTCCTCGCGCGTGGCATCGACGCAGGTCAGATGCGCGGCGACGTTCAGCTTGTAATGGCTGGCCAGCGCCGTCACCGCTTCATGGGTCAGCTGTCGGGTGGTGCCGCCCGCACCATAGGTGACCGAGACGAAATCCGGGCCCAGCGGCGCCAAAGCGCGCGCGGTCTCCCACAGGCGGAAGGACTGGTCGAGGTTCCGCGGTGGGTAGAATTCGAAGCTGACGGCCGGAGTGGTCATGGCAATGTTCCTCTTGTCCAGGGGCTTGTGACATGCGCCGGGACGTGAGACAAATTCATAATCTTCAAGATCGTCATGAGTTTTGATCAAGATGCACCTTGAGCTTCGCCATCTGCGCAGCCTGCGCGCCATTCACGAACAGGGCGGGCTTGCCCGTGCGGCCGAGGTGCTGAACCTGACGCAATCGGCCCTGTCGCACCAGATCAAGGCGTTGGAAGAGCAGGCGGGGATTGAGCTTTTTCTACGCCGTACCAAACCCTTGCGGTTATCGGCGGCGGGGATGCGGCTTTTGCGCACGGCTGAACAGGTGCTGCCGCTGATCGAGGCCGCCGAGGCCGAATTCCGCGCCGTAGAGATGGGCCGCGCCGGGCGGCTGCATGTGGCGATGGAGTGTCACCATTGCTTTGACTGGCTGCTGCCAGTGCTGGACCAGTTCCGCCGCAGTTGGCCCGAGGTCGATCTGGACATCCGTTCAAGCCTCGCGCTCAAGGCGCTGCCGGCGCTTGAGCGCGGTCAGGTCGACATGGTGATTTCGTCTGACCCCGAAGAAATCGCGGGAATCACCTTTCAGCCGCTTTTTGACTATGCGCCGACCATGGTGGTGCCGGCAGCGCATCCTCTGGTCGCCAAAGGTTATGCTGAACCTGCCGATCTGGCTGGCGAGACGCTGATCACCTATCCGATGGATCGGCCGCGTCTTGATGTGTTCTCGCAATTTCTTGACCCGGCAGGGGTTGAGCCGGCGCGGGTCCGGCAGGTTGAGCAGACGGCGATTGCGCTGATGCTGATCGCATCGGGGCGGGGGGTTGCTGTGATGCCCGACTGGGTTTTGCGCGCGCAGGCCGGAAATCCCGAACTGGCGCTGTTGCCGCTGGGGCCGCAGGGAATGTTCCGCCGCCTTTTCGCCGCGCTGCGCAGCGAGGATCTGCAACAGCCCTATATGGTCCATGTCCTGCGTCTGGCCCGGACCGAACCGGTCAGGATGATGCGGGCGCTGGCGCAAGGCTGATCCGGGGCCGCCTGCCCCGATACACCACCTGCCCCGTTCCAATGGGACCGCGTGGTCCTGCCGAAGATGGATGAGTAGACGCGGCAGAAAAACGGACGCGGGGGGGGGGGGGGCCCCCCCCCCCCCCCGCCGATATGAGAATTTCGGGACCATCGCTACAAAAAAACTCGTCAAAACCGAGTCCCGAGATACTCTCTGCCGGGGTCAGAAAAGGCCTGATCCCGCAGGCTGCCATTCAACTGGCACGCGTGTATTAAACCATAGCGTGCATTATGGTCAATATGAACAAGTGTAAAATACAACCAATCTGAGGAACGCTGCTGCGGAACGCGGTTTGATCAAGCAAATGCGGGCTTTCGGCCGCTTGCGCTTTTACGGGGCTGACCTAATGGCCACGCTGGCGTGGGAAATCGGGTGACGTATTTGACAAATCCCCGCAATCTTTGGATGAATCCCTTTTGCCCCTTGTGATCAGGACCTTCATGGCCAGCCATCCACCCGATCCCAGGCTTGTCGCTACCGTTGCTGATGACGCGCTCCGTCTGGAGGGTGAGCTGACGGTCTGGACCCTTGGCCAGCTTCCACCCGAGGTGGAAAAGGCGCAGCGGCTGGATCTTTCGGGGCTAAGCCGTATCGACACTGCCGCCGCGTGGTATCTGACAGGGCGCAAGCGTGAGGGCGTACAGCTTGACGGCCTGACAGAGGCCCAGGCCCGCCTGCTGGAAACCGTTCAGCAGGCGTGGCCCCAGCCCGAGACGGAACCCGCGCGCCCGTCCGGCTGGCACCAGTTGCTTGAACGGACGGGCAGGCGCGTTGCCGCCTTTATGGTCTATATGCGCGAGATTGCAGAATATCTTGGCCGGTTTCTGGCAGCCCTGGCGCGCGGCATTCGCCATCCGGGCGATTTCAGGCTGACCTCGCTTGTCTGGCACTGTCAGGAAACGGGACTGCGCGCGGTGCCCATCGTGGCGCTGATGTCCTTTCTGATCGGGGTGGTTCTGGCTTTTCAGGGGGCGGTACAGCTCAGGCAGCTCGGAGCCGAGATCTTTGTCATCGACCTGATCGCCATTTCAATCCTGCGCGAACTGGGGATTCTGCTTACCGCGATTATCGTCGCGGGGCGGACGGCCTCGGCTTTGACGGCCTCGATCGGCTCGATGAAGATGAACGAGGAAATCGACGCCATGCGCACGCTGGGGCTTAACCCCGACATGGTATTGATCCTGCCAAGAGTGCTGGCGCTGGTCATCACCCTGCCGATTCTGGGGCTGATCTCTAACATCTCGGGCCTGATTGGCGGGGCGCTGATGTCGTGGATCGAACTTGGCATCTCTCCGTCTACCTTCCGCTATCGGCTGCTTGCCGAAACGAGTGTCGATCACGTCATCGTCGGGATCAGCAAGGCCCCGATCTTTGCGCTGATCATCGGGGTCATCGGCTGCCATGCCGGGATGAGGGTCGGCAAAGATGCTGAATCCCTTGGGGCCGAGACCTCCCGCGCTGTGGTCAACGCGATTTTTGCGGTGATCGTGGCGGATGCGCTGTTCTCGATCTTCTTTGCTGAGGTGGGGTTGTGAGTGAAAATATCATCGAGGTCAGGGGCTTGCGTACCCAGTTTGGCCGCCATGTCGTGCATGACGGGCTGGACCTCGACCTGCGCCGGGGCGAGATTCTGGGCGTGGTCGGCGGCTCGGGTACCGGGAAATCAGTGCTATTGCGTACCATTGTCGGGCTGAACCAGCCGCGTGCCGGAACAGTGCGGGTCTTTGGTCAGGACGTTGGCGCACTGGCGGGCCCCGCGCGCGAGGCGCTTGAACGGCGCTGGGGCGTGATGTTTCAGGGCGGCGCGCTGTTTTCTTCACTGACCGTGCGCGAAAATGTCGAGGTGCCGCTGAACGCCGTCCCGGACCTTGCGCCCGAGGTGCGGCAGGGGTTGGCCGAACTCAAGGTTTCGATGGCCGGGCTGCCGTGGAACGCCAATGACAAATACCCCTCGGACCTTTCTGGCGGCATGAAAAAGCGCGCAGGTCTTGCCCGTGCCCTGGCGCTTGACCCCGAGATCCTGTTTCTGGACGAACCTACCGCCGGACTGGACCCGATCGGGGCCGATGCCTTTGACCGGCTGATCGTTGAGCTGCGCGATGCGCTGAATCTGTCGGTTTTTCTGGTGACCCATGATCTAGATACGCTGCACGCCTGTTGCGACCGCATCGCGGTTCTGGCTGAAAAAAAGGTGCTGGTCAGCGGCACCATGGCCGAGATGCTGCAGGTCGATCATCCTTGGGTACATGAATATTTCCACGGTCCGCGGGCACGCGCCGCCATGACCACTGGCCGCGCAAAGGAGTAAGCCTATGGAAACCAAGGCAAATTACGCCCTGATCGGCGCATTTACCATCGCGGGTTTTCTTGGCCTGCTGCTGTTTCTGATGTGGTTTGCCAAGCTGCAGCTGGACCGGCAGTTTGCTTATTACGACATCTATTTCCCCGAGGTTTCGGGGCTGAGCGCCTCGTCTGCGGTGCTTTTCGCCGGGCTGTCGGCGGGCCGGGTCGTGGATATGCAACTGGCGCAGAACGTCAACGGTGCTGTGCGCGTCCGCATCGAGGTGGCCGAGGACACGCCGATCCGTACTGATTCCCGGGCTATGGTCGAAATTCAGGGCGTTACCGGGGTCGCAAATGTCGCGATCACTCCGGGCCGCCCCGATGCGCCGCTGCTGCGCGATATCCAGCCCGATTCGATCCCGGTCATCGCTGCCAACCGCTCGGCCTTGCAGACCTTGTCTGAACAGGGTCCCGAGATGCTGTCGCGGCTGAACACCGTGGCCGAACAGCTGACCCAATTGCTGGGGGATGAGAATCAGACCCGGGTGCGCAATATCCTCGACAATGTCGAACGCTCCAGCGCCAATCTGGACAAGGCGCTGGCGGATGTGACCAAGGCCACCGATTCCATCGCCTCGGCTGCGGCGGATATCTCGGCCTTTGGTGAGCGGCTGGATGGCCTGAGCATGGCGGCCGAGACGACGCTTGGCAATGCCGACACAGCGCTGGCCCAGTTCGGCGAAAGTGCGGCCAAGGCCGATCAGGCGCTGGATTCGGGCACCGCCGCACTTGATGAGATCCGCGGTTATGTCGCGGGGGATCTGCGAAATCTGACCCAGCGGCTGGACGAAACCGCCGCCACCTTGCAGGCCGATCTGTCCCGGCTTGGCGTGCGGGCGAGTGAAAGCCTCGACAGTCTTGATGTGGCGCTTGAGGTCGGGCAGCGCACGCTTGCATCGGCCGAGCGGGCCTTTGACAGCGCCGACCGGGTGATGAACAGCAATGTCGAACCAGTGGTTGCGGATCTGCGCGTGACCTTGGGCAAGGCGAACGAAGCGATAGATCATGTGATCGCCGACCTGCCCGAGATCACTGGCCGGCTGCGCGACGCCGCCGACAGCGCCGATGCGGCCTTTGCCAGCCTGCGCGGGATGCTGGACAGCGCCCGTGGGCCGGTGCAGGCTTTCACCCGCGAGGGGCTGCCGCAGTTCACCCGCATGGCCAGCGAATTGCGCGATCTGGTCGGCAATGTGAACGCGCTGGTATCGACGCTGCGGCGTAACCCGTCGCAAATCCTTTCAGGGCCGCGCACGCCCGAGTTCCGCCGTTGAAGGAGTCCATGATGCGTATCGTTGCCGCCCTTCTTGTGATGACCCTGACCTTGCCGGGCTGCGCCGCCCTGCGCGCGCTTGAGGGAGAGCCCGACCGCGATGTGTTCGAGCTGCGTCCGCCGTCGGATGCGCCGCGCGTCTGCGGCCGGGGCCGGATAGCCGAGCTGGTGATCGAGGCGCCCAAGGCCCGCGCCACGCTGGACACAGAGCGCATCATGATCCGCCCGAATGAGTTGCAGACCCAGTATCTGCCCGATGCGCGCTGGGGCGATACTGTTCCGGCGACCCTGCAAACCCTGCTGGTGCGTGGCTTTGGCGTCTATGACGCATTTTCCCATGTCGGGCGCGCGCCGCTGGGTACGGCAGGCGATTACGCCCTGATCAGCGAGATCAACGATTTCAACGCCGAGGTCTCGGGCAAGGGCGCGGTCGTCAAACTGTCGGTCGATGCCCAGATGGTGCGCGAAATGGATGCAACCGTCGTCTCGCGCGGGCGCTTTACCGCGACCGCTCAGGCCGGGACGACAAAAACTTCGGATCTGATCCCCGCCTTTGATGCGGCGGGTCAGCAGTTGGTGACGCAGATGACCGATTGGGGGATGCGCGCAGTCGGCGTGAACCCTGCCCGTTGTCGCTGAGGGCGCGACAGGCAGGTTTCAGCCGTTGTGAAAGTGATCGACGATCTTCTGGGCCATCGATTCGCTGATCCCCTCGACCGCAACCAGATCGGCCAAACCGGCCCGGCTGACTGCCTTGGCGCTGCCGAAATGTTGCAGCAGCGCGCGTTTGCGTGCCGCGCCGATGCCGGGGATATCATCCAGAGGGTTGGCCAACGCAGCTTTGCTGCGCCTGGCGCGATGGGTGCCGATGGCCCAGCGGTGCGCCTCGTCCCGCAGGCGCTGGATGAAATACAGAACCGGGTCGTTCATCCGCAGGGCAAAGGCCGGCTTGCCGGGGCGGTGAAACTCTTCTTTGCCATGGTCACGGTCCTCGCCCTTGGCGACGCCGATCATGGGAATATCCTCGACCCCCATCTCGACCATGATCTCATGCACGGCCGAGACCTGCCCTGCGCCGCCGTCGATCAGCAGCAGGTCGGGCCAGGCGTCGGTCTGGCGGTCCGGGTCCTCTTTCAGCAGACGTGAAAAGCGGCGGGTCAACACCTCTTTCATCATGCCGAAATCGTCGCCCGGAGTGATCTCGGTGCCCTTGATATTGAACTTGCGATACTGGCTTTTGATCCAGCCCTCGGGACCGGCGACGATCATGCCACCTACAGCATTTGTGCCCTGAATGTGGCTGTTGTCATAGACCTCGATGCGTTGGGGCACGGCGGGCAGGTCAAAAGCCTCGGCCAGCCCTTCAAGCAGCCGCTGCTGGGCGGCGCTTTCCGACATGCGGCGTGCAAGGCTTTCGCGGGCGTTGCGCAGAGCGTTTTCGACCAGTTCGGCCTTTTCACCGCGCTGGGGTACGCCAAGGGTAACCTTGCGCCCGGCTTTTTCCGACAGCGCCTCGGTCATCAGGTCGGGGTCCTCGATCCCATGGGACAAAAGGATCAGCCGAGGCGGGACCTTGCCGTCATAGAATTGGACCAGAAACGCCTGCATGACCTCATCTGCCGATTCGACCCCGTTCAGCCGGGGATAGAAATCGCGGTTGCCCCAGCTTTGATTGCCGCGGATGAAAAACACCTGCATGCAGGCCTGACCGCCCTCCATATGCAGGGCGATCACATCCGCTTCGGGCACGCCGCGCGGGTTGATTGCCTGGACGGATTGCACGGCGGTCAGCGCCTTGATGCGGTCGCGCAACGCGGCGGCGCGTTCATATTCCATCGCCTCGCTCGCATCGGCCATCTCGCGGGCAAGCTGGGCCTGAATCGCGGTGGATTTACCCTGAAGAAAGCGTTCGGCGTCGGCCACAAGGGCGTTGTATTCCTCAAGCCCGATCCGGCCGACGCATGGCGCGCTGCAGCGCTTGATCTGATACAGCAGGCAGGGCCGCGTCCGGCTGGAAAAAGTCGCATCGGTGCAGCTGCGCAGCAAGAATACCCGCTGCAACTGGTTCAGCGTCCGGTTTACCGCCCCGGCGCTGGCAAAGGGGCCGTAATAATCGCCCTTTTCCGCCTTGGCACCGCGATGCTTCTTGATCTGGGCAAAGGGGTGGGACTTGGCAACCAGAATGTTTGGAAAGCTTTTGTCGTCGCGCAGCAGTACGTTGTAGCGCGGCTTGAGCTGCTTGATAAGGTTCTGTTCCAGCAACAGCGCCTCGGTTTCGGTGCGCGTGGTCAGGAACATCATCGAAGCGGTTTCGCGGATCATCCGCGCGATGCGCGCCGAATGCCCCGTACCGCGCGCATAGTTCGAAACCCGGGCCCGCAGGCTCCGCGCCTTGCCGACGTAAAGCACCGCCCCTTGCGCATCCAGCATCCGATAGACGCCGGGCGAACTGTCGAGCGTCTTCAGATAGTCCTGGATCAGCGCATGGCCAGTCTTTCCGGGGCGCTTTTCTGGGGCGGAATCGGTCATGGCACCAACCAAATGATTCTTTCGTGCGGCTGCAAGTTCGCGGCCAGAATTTCAAGCTGAAACCTTTCCACGGAATCTGTGGATAACTCTGTGAATCAGCTTGGGAGTAACACACGTTCAATTAGCGTTTCTTGGGATTCCCTTACTTTGCACAAATTCTAGGCAGGTTTGCAACGCACTGTTTTAAAGAGATATTTTTTCTCTGCTCTGCAATGCCCTGAATTTCTTGCCAGAATCGTGAAGCTTGTGTGAAGCCATTACGTAGCGTGGACAACTTGTCGCATCGGGACAGTTTTTTGTCCTATTCGACTCCCTGCACATCGGGGGTGCGCCAACCCAGATGCTGGCCCCCGTCCACGCAGATCAGCTGTCCTGTGACCGATGGCGCATCCATCAGATAGCCAAGCGCGGCGCAGACATCATCGGGGCCTGCGCCGCGTTGCAGGATGGTTGCGGCACGCTGGCCCATGAAGTGGCTGGCGGGTTGGCGCACGCCTTGCATGGTGGGGCCGGGGCCAATGGCGTTTACGCGGATGTCGGGCGCCAACGCCTGGGCCAGGGTGCGCGTCAGCCACCACAGCCCCGCCTTGGCCAAGGAATAGGTCATGAATTCAGGCGTCGGTTTCAGGACGCGCTGATCGACCATGTTGACGATAAGGCTGCGCGCCAGCGGCTCGTCTGCGCTGCGGTCCGCCTTGGGCGCTTGCCGGGCAAAGGCCTGCGTCAGCACGAAAGGCGCCTGCAGGTTCGAGCCGATGTGACGATCCCAGCTTTCACGCGTCGCACTGGCGATATTGTCATATTCAAAGATCGAGGCGTTATTGACCAGCACCGACAGAGGCCCCAGCGCCTGATGTGCCCGGTCGATCAGCGCCTCGCTTTGATCAAGGTCCAGCAGATCAGCGTGAAATACCTGGGCCCGGACGCCAAGGGCACGTGCCTCGGCCGCCGTCGCCTGCGCCTCATCGGCCGAGCGCTGATAATGGATTGCCACGTCCATCCCGCGTCGCGCCAGATACAGCACCATGGCCCGGCCCAGACGGCGGGCCCCTCCGGTCACCAGGGCGGTCATTTCAGCCGAATCCCCAAAAGTCTGGCCACGATCCGGCGCACGCCCGGTCCGGCTGCCAGTGCCATCGCAACGATGATGAGAAGACAAAGAAGGACGGTTTTAATCATCCGCGCCCTGCCCCGAAGCGTGCAAAGGCGGCGCGCTCCTCAATACTTTCCAGAAAATCATCGGCGGAAAGGCCAAAGCGGCGGAACCACGAAACGCGCTGGCCATAGGTCAGGAAGCGGATCTTCTTACCGTAAAGCTCGCGCATTTTCGGGACCAGATGTGCGATACCATCGGCAAGCCCCAGCGCGACAGCCTCGCGGCCGGTCCAGATCTCGCCAGTGAAAAGGTCGTGGTCAGCCGCAAGGCGGTTGCCGCGACGGGTGCGGACCTGATCCTTGAACGCCTCGTGAATGGGGCCCAGCAGCCGGTTCAGCCGGGCAATATCCTCGGGCGTTTCGGGGCGGAACGGGTCGAGCATGGATTTCGAGCGGCCAGCGGTATGGACGCGCCGCTCAATCCCGTGACGCTCGATCAATTCGGCAAAGCCGAACCCTGATGAGATCACCCCGATCGAACCCAGAACCGAGCTTTCGTCGGCCCAAATGAAATCGGCCGCCGTGGCCAGCCAATACCCACCCGACGCAGCGACATCCTCGACAAAGGCGTGGACCGGGATCTCTCGCTCTTCGGCAAGGCGGCGAATGCGGGCGCCGATCAGGCTGGACTGGACCGGAGAGCCTCCGGGCGAATTCACCAGCAGCGCGACGGCGACTGGCTTGCGGCGCTTAAAGGCGCGCTCCAGCAGTGGGGCCAGCGCGGCATCGGACAGGCCGGAACCGCCGCGACCGGTGGTTCCTATGGTTCCTTGCAGGCGCAGGACGGCGACGGTGGCCGGACGGTTCACGAATGGAATCTTCATAGTTTCCAGATAGGCAGATGCGGGCCCGCGGACAAGCGCTCAGCCATGAGAGTTTAGAAACTCGGCCACTTCTGCCCGGTTTGGCATCGCATCGCCCGCACCTTTGCGGGTCACTTGCAGCGCGGCTGCAGCGGCAGCGTAGCGCAGGGCGGTTGCCGGGTCCTCGCCCCGCGAAAGGCCCGCCGCGAACCAGCCGGTAAAGCAATCCCCCGCTCCGGTCGTGTCGATGGCCTTTACAGCAAAGGCGGGCTGGTGCCAGACCTGCCCCGGGCGCAGGTCACGGAACTCGGCACCGTCGGCACCGCGGGTGATCAGCATCCCCTCGACCGGCAGATTCTCGCCAAATGCGGCGAAAGTGTCCTGCGCCTCGACCGCATTCATCGCCAGAATCGAGACATGGGGCAGCACCTCGCGCAGTGCCGGGATGCTGAAGGGTGCAGCAGAGTAGATCACCCGCGCCCCGGCCTTGCGAGCTAATGCGGCGATTTCGGCCTGGCGGTTGGTTTCATTCTGCATCAGCAAAAGATCGCCCGGACCAAAAGTCGCACGGTCTGTCAGATCCGCTGGTAGCGCAAGGTTCGCCCCGCCATGCAGGACGATCGAATTTTCGCCCCGCTCATCGACAAGGATCACCGCATGGCCTGTGACAGTACCGGCAAGTCGGGCGATGGCACCGGTTTCGACCCCCAGAGCAGACAGTCGTTCCAGCACCCAGTCATCGCCCATGCCCATAGCCCCCAGATGCACAACCTGTGCCCCGGCGAGGGCAGCGGCCACCGACTGGTTCGCACCTTTGCCACCCAGCCCCTGGGAATAGGACTGCGCGTGCAAAGTCTCACCCGGACGGGGCATGGCGGACAGGCGGTAGACATGGTCGATGTTGATCGAACCGAGGTTAAAGATCGTCATATTCAGACCCGTTTCTTAGGCCAAAAGCGCCGGCACCCATCTGACCGGGGCGCAGGCAGCTTGTCCATATCGCCGGGGCTGAATACGCTGTTGCCGCAATGAAAAACGCGCCCCGAAGGGCGCGTTTCAGGATCAGGTGCAAAAGATCACTCGGGCTTGCGCGGATGCTTGACCGACCACCACAGTTTCTTGTTGGTCAGATACAGCAGTGCAGCCAGCACGATCAGGAACAGGACCGAAACAAGGCCGACCTGCTTGCGGTCCATCATCTTGGGCTCGGCCGTCCACATCAGGAAGGCTGCCACGTCCTGCGCCATCTGATCGACGGTGGCTTCGGTCCCGTCTTCATAGGTGACCTGGCCATCCGACAGCGGCGCGGGCATCTGGATCCAGTTCCCGGCAAAGGCAGAGTTGTGGTAGAGAACAGCGCCCGCCTCTTCCTTTTCTTCGCCGTTATAGCCGGTCAAGACGGCGTGGATGTACTCCGGACCGCCGATGCCACGGAACAGCTGCGAGATACCAGTGCCATAAGGACCATGGAAGCCGGCGCGGCCCTTGGCCATCAGCGACAGGTCAGGCCCCATGCCCTCACCGCTGACCGTCGGGAAGTGATCGGTCGGGGTGCGCGGACGCTCTTCCTCGGTTTCCGGGTCGACGATGGTCAGGTTGGCGGCATAGGCGCGGACCTGATCCTCGGGCAGTTGCGGACCGCCCTCATCACCCAGCGTGCGCAGGGCAACATAGCGCAACCCGTGGCAGGCCGAGCAGACCTCGGTATAGACCTGCAGGCCGCGCTGCAGCTGATGCTGGTCGAACTTGCCGAACGGACCTTCGAAGCTGAACGAGATATCCTCGATATGTGCTTCGGCCTTCTCGGCGGTTGCTTCTGCCGGCTCTTCGGCAGCGGCATCCTCGGCAGTCGCGGCCGCGGGTTCACCCTGTGCGGGCTGTTCCTCAGCAGCGGGGGCCTGGTCCGCAGCCTCTTCTGCAGGGGCAGCCTCGGGCTCTTCCGCGGCGGGCTGTTCGCCCTCAGCAGCGGCTTCCCCGGCCGGAGCAGCGGCGGGTTCTTCCGCAACCGGCCCTTCAGCCGCAGGCTCGGCAGCGGTCGGTTCCTCGGCTGCAGGGGCCTCGGCAGGCTCGGTGGCAGCCGGAGCCTCTTCGGCAGCAGGTGCTTCTGCGGCAGCGTCCTCGGAGGCGGGGGTATCCGCAGCCGGGGTCTGATCGTCAGCGGCCCCGGTCGCTTCGGCAGGGGCTTCTTCTGCGACAGGTTCAGCCGCAGCCGGTTCTTCGGCAACCGGGGCCTCAGTGGCCTCGGCCTCTGCTTCAGGGGCTGCCGGTTCGGCAGCGGCTTCGGGGGCGGCGTCGGTCGTCGCTGCCTCGGCCGCCGGGGCGGCCGATTCAGTGCTTTGATAGCTCGAACCCGCGGGGGCGGTGGTGCCCGCAGCGGTGCTTGCGTCTTGGGCCACCGCGCCGCCTGCCAGGGCAACGGTCAGGGCCGCAACGGCCGTGAGCGATGCGTTTCTCAGGGTCATTGATGCCTCTCCTTACTCGGCAGGATGGGTTTCGGGCCCGTAATGGGCGTTGAAGTCTTCCTCGATGGTCTGCGGCATGGGCAGGGGCTTTTCGACGATGCCCAGCAGCGGCAGGATGATGAGGAAATAGGCGAACCAATAGGCCGCCCCAGCCAGAGCGATGTAGGGATAGATCCCCTCAGCCGGCATGGCGCCCACCCACATCAGGATCACGAAGTCCACCGCGAGCAGCCAGAACCACCACTTGAACAGCGGACGGTACTGACCCGAGCGCACGCGCGAGGTGTCAAGCCACGGCACCAGAGCCATGACCAGGATCGCGCCGAACATCGCCAGAACACCAAAGAACTTGGCGTCGATGAAGCGGAAGGACAGGAAGTTCACCAGCTGAACAACCCAGACATCGGCTGTGAAGGCGCGCAGGATCGCATAGAACGGCAGGAAGTACCATTCAGGCACGATATGGGCCGGGGTCGCCAGCGGGTTCGCCTCAATATAGTTGTCGGGGTGGCCGAGGTAGTTCGGCATGAAGCCCACAACCGCAAAGAAGACGACCAGCACCACGGCAAGCGCGAATACGTCCTTGATCACGAAATAGGGCCAGAAGGGCAGAGTGTCCTTTTCCGCCTCTTCTTTAGAGGTGCGGCGCACCTCGATACCGGTCGGGTTGTTGTTGCCGGTGGTGTGGAAGGCCCAGATGTGGACGATCACCAGCGCGGCAATGACAAAGGGCAGCAGGTAATGCAGCGAGAAGAAGCGGTTCAGTGTCGGGTTGTCGACCGCCGGACCACCAAGCAGCCAGGCCTGAATCGATTCGCCGATACCCGGGATTGCACCGAACAGGCCGGTGATCACGGTCGCGCCCCAGAAGGACATCTGCCCCCAGGGCAGCACATAGCCCATGAAGGCGGTTGCCATCATGGCCAGATAGATCAGCATGCCGACGATCCAGATCACCTCGCGCGGGGCCTTGTAAGAGCCGTAGTAGAGGCCGCGGAAGATGTGGATGTAAACGGCAAAGAAGAACAGCGAAGCACCGTTTGCATGCAGATAGCGCAGCATGTAGCCGCCGTTCACGTCGCGCATGATATGCTCGACCGAGGCGAAGGCCAGATCGACATGCGGGGTGTAATGCATCACCAGCACGATGCCGGTGACGATCTGCAGCGCCAGACAGAAGGCCAGCACGATACCCCAGATCCACCACCAGTTAAGGTTCTTGGGGGTGGGGATCATCATGGTGTCATAGATCAGGCTGACGATGGGCAGGCGGCGATGCAGCCAGCGTTCGATACCCGTCTTGGGCTCGTAATGGTCATGGGGAATACCGGCCATGTGCGCCTCCTCAGCCCAGCTTGATGGTGGTTTCGTTGACGAATTCGGCAACGGGAATGTGCAGGTTCTGCGGTGCGGGCCCTTTGCGGATACGGCCCGCCGTGTCGTAGTGCGAACCGTGGCAGGGGCAGAACCAGCCGCCGAAGTCACCGGTGCCGTTACCGATCGGCACGCAGCCCAGATGGGTGCAGACGCCGATCATCACCAGCCATTCGCCCGCTTCGTCGAGCGTACGGTTTTCATCGGTGGCGGGCTCACCGGGTTTGTTGGGGTTCTCGGCGCTCTGGTCGATCAGCTCGTTGAGCTTGACCGCCCGACCGGCCTCGATCTCTTCCTCGGTCCGGCGGCGGATGAACACAGGCTTGCCGAGCCATTTCACCGTCAGCTGGGTGCCGGTCTCGACGCCGCTGACATCGACCTGAATCGAGGCAAGCGCCTGAACGTCGGCCGACGGGTTCATCTGGTTGACAAGGGTCCAGGCAGCGGCCCCGGCCGCGACGGTGCCGGCACCGGCAGTCGCGTAGTAGAGGAAATCCCTCCGGGTGGCGCCGTGATCGCCTGCGTGTTCGTCTGCGTGGGACACGGGTCTGATCTCCATTTATGCCCCGGGAATCGGGGCGATACGACGGAACGGGCCGTGTCATTGCACAGCCCTCGCCGGGCGGTTCTAGCGATCAAATCCGCGTCAGTCCAGCGGCCCCGGTGCGCCCAGACGCTGCAAATTGGCGCAGGTGTGGATTTTTGGTTGCGCGGGAAGACACAGCTTGTCAGCTGTTTGCGCTAAAGCAGACCCTGGCTGCGAAAGCTAAGCTCGCGGGATCGTCCGATGATCAGGTGATCATGGATGATGAGGCCCATCACCTCGGCTGCAGCCTGGATCCGGCGGGTCACGGTGATATCCGCCTGCGACGGGGTTGGATCGCCCGAGGGGTGATTGTGGACGAGAATCAGGGCCGAGGCATTCAGCTCAAGCGCCCGGCGCATGATCTCGCGCGGGTAGACAGGGACATGATCAACGGTGCCCCTTGCCTGTTCCTCATCCGCGATAAGCACGTTCTTACGGTCAAGGTAAAGGACACGGAACTGTTCGACCTCGCCATGCGCCATGGCTGTGTGGCAATAGTCCAAAAGCGCATCCCAGCTGGTCAGAACTGGCCTGTGCATGACGCGGGCGCGTGCCAGCCGCTGCGCCGCAGCCTCGACAATCTTTAGCTCTTGGATGACCGCAGGGCCAACGCCCGTCACCTCGGCCAACCGGGCGGGCGGGGCCGAAAGGACGCGGTTGAAATCACCAAACCGGTCCAGCAGCAGCCGCGCGAGCGGCTTTACATCCTGACGGGGGATGGCGCGGAAAAGCACCAGTTCCAGCATTTCATAATCGGGCATCGCCGCCGCGCCGCCCTGCATAAAGCGTTCACGCAGCCGGGCGCGATGATCGGCAATATAGCTGGGAAGACGGCCGGCATTCCCTGAAAGGGCGACGGCCGCCAGGGTTTCATCCTCGGCCGGTCGCGAAACCGAGGAAAACAGCGGCAGAGGCGCTTCGTGAAAGGCATGATTCGTTCCCATACCGTCAGGTTGGCACAGAAACGATGAACAGCCGGTTAACGCCCGTTCAGCCCTTCATCTCGTCCCAAAACCCTTTGATTTTCTGAAAGAAACCTTGGGTCTGAGGGCTGTTATCGGCGCTGATCGCGTCAAATTCGCGCAGAAGCTCTTTTTGACGCGTGGTCAGGTTAACCGGCGTTTCGACCACCAGTTCGATCAGCATATCGCCCGATTCGCCGTTCATGCCCGGCCCGTGGCGCAGGGGTGGCATCCCCTTGCCGCGCAGGCGCATCTGCTTGCCGGATTGCGTGCCCGGCGGGATGCGGACGCGAGAGCGGCCGCCGTCGATGGTCGGGACCTCGATCTCGCCCCCCAAGGCTGCGGTGGCCATGCTGACCGGAACCTGACAGGCAAGCATGCGCCCGTCACGGATAAAGATCGGGTGATCTGCCACCTCGATGAAGATATAGAGATCGCCCGCAGGTCCGCCGCGCATCCCGGCCTCACCCTCACCTGCAAGGCGGATACGGGTGCCGGTTTCCACCCCGGCGGGGATATTCACCGCAAGCGTGCGGTCTTTTTGTACCCGGCCGGCGCCACGGCATTCCTGACAGGGATTCTTAACGATCTGGCCCTGGCCGTTGCAGGTGGGACAGGTGCGCTCGACGGTAAAGAAACCCTGCGTTGCCCGGACTTTGCCCATGCCTGAACAGGTCGGACAGGTGACGGGTTCGACAGCGCCTTCGGCTCCGGTGCCGTTACAGGCGGTGCAAGAAACCGAGCCCGGCACGGTGATGGTTTTCTGGATGCCGTTATAGGCCTCTTCCAGTGTGACGCGCAGGTTATAGCGCAGATCCTGGCCGCGGCTGGTGCGCGAGCGTCCCCCGCCTCCGGCGCGGCGGCCCATCATGTCGCCGAACAGGTCTTCGAACACATCAGCGAAGGCCGAGCCGAAATCGGCATGGCCGTTGCCGCGACTGAATCCGCCGAACCCGCCGCCACCATTTTCAAAGGCTGCGTGACCGAAACGGTCATAGGCGGCCTTTTTCTGGTCGTCCTTGAGGCAGTCGTAAGCTTCGTTCAGTTCCTTGAACGCCGCTTCTGAGACTTTGCAGTCTTTGTTGCGGTCGGGGTGCAGCTGTTTCGCCTTGGTGCGATAGGCCTTTTTGATCTCTTCGGCCGAGGCGCCCCGAGAAACGCCGAGCACCTCGTAATAGTCACGCTTCGCCATATCGTTTGCGTCCGGGGTCTTTCAAGAAATGACCGGCCCGTGCGGGTCTGCAGCGGGCCGGCCGATGGGTTCACATCACGCTTACTTGCGCTTGTCTTTGCCGAGATCCTCGAAATCGGCATCGACAATCTCATCGTCCACGTCGCGCGGGCCAGCCTCGTGATCGGCACCCTCGGCGTCGGACTGGGTGGCTTTATAGATCGCCTCGCCCAGTTTCATCGAGGCGTCCATCAGGTTCTGGATACCGCCGCGGATTTTGCCGGCGTCCTCGGACTTGAGGGCCTCTTCCAGCGCGCCAATGGCCAGTTCGATCGCCTCGACGGTCGAGCCATCCACCTTGTCGCCGTGCTCTTCCAGCGACTTCTTGGTCGAGTGGATCAGGCTTTCGGCCTGGTTCTTGGTCTCGACCAGTTCCTTGCGCTGCCGGTCGGCCTCGGCGTTAGCCTCGGCGTCCTTGACCATACGTTCGATATCCTCATCCGAGAGACCACCCGAAGCCTGGATGGTGATCTTTTGCTCGCGCCCGGTGCCCTTGTCCTTGGCGCTGACGCTGACGATACCGTTGGCGTCGATGTCGAAGGTCACCTCGATCTGCGGCATGCCGCGCGGCGCCGGGGGGATGTTTTCCAGGTTGAACTGGCCAAGCAGCTTGTTGTCTGCGGCCATTTCACGCTCACCCTGGAAGACCCGGATGGTCACGGCGTTCTGGTTATCCTCGGCGGTCGAGAAAATCTGCGACTTCTTGGTCGGGATGGTGGTGTTGCGGTCGATCAGGCGGGTGAACACACCGCCCAGCGTCTCGATCCCCAGCGAAAGGGGCGTCACGTCGAGCAGCACCACGTCCTTGACGTCGCCTTGCAGCACACCGGCCTGAATGGCCGCACCAAGCGCCACGACCTCATCGGGGTTCACACCCTTATGCGGCTCTTTGCCGAAAAAGGCGGTTACTTCCTCGATGACCTTCGGCATGCGGGTCATACCGCCGACCAGAACGATCTCATCAATGTCGCCTTTGGACAGGCCGGCATCTTTCAGCGCGTCCTGAACCGGCTTCATCGTGCGCTTGATCAGGTCACCGACCAGGCTTTCCAGCTTGGCGCGGGTCAGTTTCATGACCATGTGCAGCGGCGTGCCCGAGTCCTTGTCCATCGAGATGAACGGCTGGTTGATCTCGGTCTGGCTCGAACTCGACAGTTCGATCTTGGCCTTTTCGGCGGCTTCTTTCAGCCGCTGCAGCGCCATCTTGTCTTTCGTCAGATCGACGCCGTGTTCTTTTTTGAACTCTTCGGCCAGGTAGTTGACGATGCGCATGTCAAAGTCTTCACCACCAAGGAAGGTATCCCCGTTGGTGGATTTGACCTCGAACAGACCGTCGTCGATTTCAAGGATGGTGATATCGAAGGTCCCGCCGCCAAGGTCATAGACGGCGATGGTCTTGGAATCCTTCTTGTCCAGACCATAGGCCAGCGCGGCTGCGGTCGGCTCGTTGATGATGCGCAGGACTTCGAGACCCGCAATCTTGCCGGCGTCCTTGGTGGCCTGACGCTGGGCGTCGTTGAAATAGGCGGGAACCGTGATCACCGCCTGGGTGACGGATTCGCCCAGGTAGGATTCAGCGGTTTCCTTCATCTTTTGCAGGATGAAGGCGGAAATCTGGCTGGGAGAGTATTTCTCGCCCCGGACCTCGACCCAGGCGTCGCCATTGCCACCGTCGGCGATGACATAGGGGACGAGGTTCTTGTCTTTCTCGACTTCAGCGTCGTTGATGCGGCGGCCGATCAGGCGCTTGACGG
Source organism: Paracoccus sp. TRP (assembly GCF_000185925.1). Classification (NCBI taxonomy): domain Bacteria; kingdom Pseudomonadati; phylum Pseudomonadota; class Alphaproteobacteria; order Rhodobacterales; family Paracoccaceae; genus Paracoccus; species Paracoccus sp. TRP. The sequence continues at coordinate 63,576 of NZ_AEPN01000022.1, forward strand.
CAAAGACCGTATTCGACGGGTTGGTCACCGCCTGCCGCTTTGCGGGCTGGCCGACCAGACGTTCACTATCGGTGAAGGCAACGATCGAGGGCGTGGTACGCGCACCCTCCGAGTTCTCGATGACCTTTGGTTGGCTGCCATCCATGATGGCAACGCAGCTGTTGGTGGTTCCGAGGTCGATGCCGATGACTTTGGACATGCAATAACCTTTCTTACGGCGATATTCTGGGCCTTGGGTCCTCAAGAGGCCCCCGAGACCTGATCCCAATGTTTGCCTTCAGAGACCCTGATCCGGGGCCCCCTCAAGCTTCATGGGCCTATATAGGAAGGGGTCTGGCGGCCTGCAAGCAGACCTGAACGCAGAAAATAGATCGTCTTGTATCTCTTTCGCCCACGGGGCTGGCGAAGGCACCGATCCGTTCGGGACCTGATGGAACGACCAGTAAAACGCGACACTCAACGTCCCGCCGACCAGCTGATCGAGGCCGCCTTGCGCGTAAAGAACTCGGCCATCAGCCCGATCATCAGCAGCGTCAGCGCGGCATAGACCGGGTAGTCCAGCGACGAACTGCGCGGTGAATAGTTGATAAAGGCAAAGCCCCGGGTCTGGTCGATGACATGGAACAGCGGGTTCCATGAAAACATGTGCAGCAGAAAGTTGGGCATCATGTTAGCGACGAACATCTTGCCGGAAAATACCATGTTCAGGCGCTGATAGAACTGTGTCAGCACCTGCGCGGTCTGGGGCGACCAGGGACGGATCGCCAGAAAGATCAGCCCGACACAGCAGCCCGAGAACCAGGCCAGCAGCAGCATGCCATAACAGCCCAGCGGGTCGTCCAGATGGATGGGCTGGATCATGTAATGATAGCCGGCCAGCACGACGACGGCAGAGAATGTTTGCCGGTAAAGCGCGGCCAGCGCCGTGGCCGTGATCATCACCGCCGTGTTCATCGGTCCGTGCTTCAGCATCGGGTTGCTGGGATTGCCCGAGGCCGAGACCGCAGCCATGGTCTGGGTATGGGCCATGAACATGAAGATACCAGACATGATATAGACGATGTAATCGCCCCGGATCGGTGCGCTGCGAACGCCCATGACGGCAAAGATCAGATAAAAGCCGGCGATCATGGCGATTGCCTGAATCACCGTCATCAAGAGCACCATCACAGCGCTGCGGTGCCCCTTGCGCAGGTTGTTTACAGTGACATGATAGATCAGCGCCAGCGTTGTGAAGGCTGCCTCGACCATGTTGCGGCTGCGTCTGGGAGTGAACATGGGCGGCTCGGTTCTGCCAGGGGTTTCGACTGCGGCTTGCAGGGGCGCTTGCCCTATACCGCTCCGGGCATCATATGTAAGCCGACTGTCATATTCAATCGGCGCCGCAGCCCGCAGGCTTCCGGTCGGAAAGGAAAAAACATGCAATTCGATCAGATGATCGCCGAGATGCGACGGCTTGCCCTGCAAGCCGGGGCCGAGATCATGAAGATCTATGGAGCCGAGGACTTTGAGGTTCGGGCGAAATCCGACGCCTCTCCGGTGACCGAGGCGGATGAAGCGGCCGATGCCCTGATCTCTGCCGGGCTGCGCGCCGCTTTTCCCGATATCCCGCTGGTGACCGAGGAACAGGCCGCAACCCATAGCCAAATCCTTTCGACCTTCCTGATCGTCGATCCGCTGGACGGCACCAAGGAATTCGTTCAGCGCCGGGGCGATTTCACCGTCAATATCGCCTATGTCGAGGATGGCGTGCCCCGCCTTGGCGTCGTTTATGCCCCCGCCAAAGAGCGGCTTTTCTACACGGCTGCGCAAGGCGGATCGGTCGAGGAAAAGGGGCCGTTTGGCGATGTTCCGGGCGAGGTTACGCCGATCGGCGTCAATTCGATGCCTGATAACCGGGCGCTGATGGTCGTGGCCTCGAAATCGCACCGTGATGCGGCGACCGATGCCTACATTGCCCGTTACGGGGTCCGCGACATGACCTCGGCGGGCTCTTCGCTCAAATTCTGTCTGGTTGCAACGGGTGAGGCCGATCTTTACCCCCGCCTTGGCCGCACGATGGAGTGGGACACCGCCGCAGGCGACGCCGTTCTGCGTGGTGCAGGCGGTCAGGTGGTACGCTTTGACGATCACACACCGCTGGAATACGGCAAACCGGATTTTGAGAACCCGTTCTTTATCGCCTTTGCCCCCGGCGTGCTGCTGGTCAAGGACTGACGCCCATGTCCGTCGTCATCATCATCCCCGCCCGCCATGCCTCGACCCGCTATCCCGGCAAGCCTCTGGTCGAATTGCGCGGAGCCACGGGTGAGGGACAAAGCCTGATTCGCCGCAGCTGGGAGGCAGCGCGTGCCGTCCAGGGCACCGACCGGGTGATCGTCGCCACTGATGACGAGCGCATCCGCGACCACGCCGAGGGTTTCGGGGCAGAGGTCGCGATGACCTCGACCTCTGCCCGTAACGGTACCGAGCGCTGTGCCGAGGCGGTGGCGCGGCTGGGGCTGTCGCCCGAGATCGTGGTAAACCTGCAAGGCGATGCGCCGCTGACCCCGGCATGGTTTGTCGAGGAACTGGTCGCCGGGCTGCGCGCCGATCCGGGGGCTGATGTGGCGACGCCGGTCCTGCGCTGTAGCGGAGCGATGCGGTCCGAGCTGATCGCCGACCGCGTGGCCGGTCGCGTTGGCGGCACCACCGCCGTCTTTGGGCATGACCGCCGGGCGCTGTACTTCTCCAAAGAGGTCATACCCTACGCCGCGGCGGATTTCGGTCCGGGCGACCCGACCCCGGTCTATCACCATGTCGGTGTTTATGCCTATCGCCCCGAGGCGCTGGCCGAATATCCGACATGGGACGAAGGCCGGCTTGAGGCGCTGGAAGGGCTTGAACAGTTGCGCTTTCTTGAACGCGGGCGGCGTATTCTCTGCGTCGAGGTTGAGGCCCGGGGCCGCGAGTTCTGGGAACTGAACAACCCCTCGGACGTGGCCAAGCTAGAGGCGATGATGCAACGTATGGGCATCGCCTGATGTCCGAAAGCGGGATGCCTGCGACCAGTGTCGTCGTCATCTCGCGGCATCGGCCGCAGGCATTGGCCCGCTGCCTGACCACCTTGGCCGATCAGACCCACCCAAGGCTTGAGGTCGTGCTGGTTGCTGACCCCGCCTCGGTTGGTATCCGCCCGGATCTGCCGCTGAAACGTGTCGTCTTTGACCGTGCCAATGTCTCGGCTGCACGGAATGAGGGCCTTGCGCTTGCTGCGGGCGAGGTAGTGCTGTTCATTGATGATGACGCTCTTGCCGAACCCGGCTGGGCCGAGGCATTGGCCGCCCCCTTTGCCGATCCGCGCGTGATCGCGGCGACCGGCTTTACGCGGGGGCCGGATGGGTTGCGCTGGCAGGTCCGGGGCGAACGGATTACGCCTTCGGGAAACACAACGCCCCTGAATATCGCCCGCACAACGCTGCTTGAGCCAGAAAATGGCTGTCCGGTCAGCACCATCGGCACGAACTGTGGCTTTCGTCACAGGGCGCTGATCGCCGTCGGCGGCTTTGATCCCGCCTTTGCCTATCACCTCGACGAAAGCGATGTGAACATGCGTATGGCGGCCCGGTTTCCCTTGGGGCTGACGGCTGTGGTTCCCGCCGCGCAGGTCCTGCACGGTGTGGCCCCTGGCACTGGACGGGGCGAAGCGGGTGTGCCCCATGATCTGACGGCTGTCGGTCGCTCGGCCGCGATTTTTGCCGCGCGCCATGGGGGTAAGACAGACTGGCTACGCGACAACCAACGCCGGCGGCTGTTGCGCCACATGGTCGCCGGGCGGCTTGATCCGCTGGCGATCGGACGAATCCTTGCGACCCTTGATCGTGGTCTGAGCGAGGGGCGGGACCTTGCGCCCAGCCCGCCTGTCTGGGACCGGCCCCCTCCGCCGCCGTTCCAGAGCATGCCCCCTGCGACAGGGGATCAGCCGCTGCTTCTTGCAGGGTGGCATTGGCATGCCCGGCGTTTGCGTGCCCGCGCGGCACGGGCAGCGGCCGAGGGGCGTCGGGTGGTTCTGCTGCTTTTAACGCCCAGCTTTCTGCCCCATCGGCTGACCCTTGTGCCAGGGGGCTGGTGGGAGCAAAATGGGGGCCTGTGGGGGGCGTCCCGTTCGGGCGATCCTCCGGTTCTCTTTCTGGGAAAGCGCGCGCGTATCTTGCGCGAAAGAGGGAATTTGCCTGGACGGAGAGAATGAACAGGCGGAAAATCGCCAAAATATACTATAATCGATTCACTTTGCTTATTTTTGGGAACAACTGCACCCCCCAAGCGCTTGTTGCGAAGGTGCTGACAAAGGGGGATAAGATCCCCAACGCGTCAGCGCAAAGATCAGGAGACGGAATTCATGAGTCGCAAAGTCACCAAAGCCATCTTTCCTGTGGCTGGACTGGGGACCCGCTTTCTACCCGCCACGAAGAGCATTCCAAAGGAGATCATGACTTTGGTGGATCGGCCGCTGATCCAATACGCCATTGATGAGGCGCGGGCGGCCGGGATTAAGGAGTTCATCTTTGTTACCTCGCGTGGCAAGGGTGCGCTTGAGGATTATTTCGATCATGCCCATGAACTGGAATCGAATCTGAAAAAGGCGGGCAAGAACGACCTGCTCGACACCCTGCGTTCGACCAATATGGAATCGGGCGCCATCGCCTATATCCGCCAGCATAAGGCGCTGGGGCTTGGCCATGCCGTCTGGTGTGCCCGCCGCCTGATCGGGGATGAGCCCTTTGCCGTCATCCTGACCGATGACGTCATCATGGGTGAGCCGCCCTGCCTGCAGCAGATGATCGAGGCCTATCAAGAGACTGGTGGCAGCATGGTCGCCACCATGGAGGTTGCTGCTGAAAAGACCCAGGCCTATGGCGTGCTTGACGTGGCCGAGGACATGGGTGCCATCGTGCGCGCCCGCGGCATGGTGGAAAAGCCCAAGGAAAACCCGCCTTCGAACCTTGCGGTGATCGGACGCTATATCCTTGCACCGACCGTGCTTGGTAACCTCAACAAGCTCAAGCAAGGCTCGGGCGGCGAGATCCAGTTGACCGACGCGATTGCCGACGAGATCGCCGAGGGCCGCGACGTCTTTGGCCTGCGTTTCCGCGGCCAGCGTTTTGACTGCGGCTCAAAGGCCGGCTTCCTGCAGGCGACCGTTGCCTTTGGTCTGGCGCGCGACGATCTGAAAGATGAGTTCGCGGAATATCTGTCCGACGTTCTGGCTGTGCGCAAGGCGGCGGAATAGGCCTCATGACGGATACGGTATTGGTGACAGGCGGTGCGGGCTACATCGGTTCGCATGCCTGTAAAGCGTTGCGTGCAGCAGGTTTTCAGCCTGTAACCTATGACAATCTTTGCACCGGCTGGCAGCAGGCGGTGAAATTCGGCCCGTTCGAGCAAGGCGATCTTATGGATCGCGCGCGGCTTGACGAGGTCTTTGCCAGGCACCGGCCCGTTGCCGTGATGCATTTTGCTGCGCTAAGTCAGGTCGGCGAGGCGATGCGCGAGCCGGGCAAATACTGGCGTGGCAATGTCGGCGCCTCGCTTAGCCTGATCGAGGCGACGCTGGCGGCCGGGGTGCGCAACTTTGTCTTCAGCTCGACCTGTGCCACTTATGGTGATCACGACGGCGTGGTGCTGGATGAAAATACCGCTCAGACGCCGCTGAATGCCTATGGCGCCTCGAAACGCGCGATTGAGGATATGTTGCGCGATTTCGGGGCCTCGGACGGGCTGCGCTCGGTCATTTTTCGCTATTTCAACGTGGCGGGCGCTGATCCTGATGGCGAGGTGGGCGAGTTCCATCAGCCCGAAACCCATCTGATCCCGTTGATCCTAGATGCCATCGACGGCAAGCGTCCGGCGTTGACCATCCACGGTACCGATTACCCGACCCATGATGGCACCTGCATCCGCGACTATGTCCATGTCATGGATCTGGTCGAGGCGCATGTGCTGGGGCTGAAATACATGCTGGACGGCAAGGTCGCCGACGGCAAGCAAGAGGTGTTCTGCCTTGGCACCGGCAACGGCTTTTCAGTGCGCGAGGTGATCGACCACTCCCGCCACGTCACCAACCGGCCCGTTCCTGTGACCGAAGGGCCGCGCCGTGGCGGCGATGCGGTCAAGCTGGTTTCTGGCAGTGAAAAGGCGGTCAGGATGCTCGGCTGGAACCCGGCACGCTCGACCCTGCCACAGATGATCAGCGACGCCTGGCGCTGGCATCAGAACGGCGGATATGAAGCGTGATCCCGCGCTTTTGCTGGATGTCTCGCGGCTGATCTCGCGACTTGGCGGCGGGCCGGCGACGGGGATCGACCGGGTCGAAGCTGAATGGCTGGCCCATCTTCAGGGCCGGCCGCATCTTTTACTATGCCGGGTCCCACGAGGTCAGCTGCTGCTGCCGCCCCCTGCCGGGGCGGCAATTTTGCGCTGGCTTGACGGCGGTACCGAGGACCTGCCCGCCCCTGGCCTTTTTGACCGGCTGCGAGGGCGCAGGACTTTGCCCGCGCGTGCCGGGGCTGCGTTGCGCCGCATGGCGCTGAGGTGCAGTGGGCGAATGGGGCGGGGTCTTGGCCCCGCCGCGCAGGCTTATCTGGACGGCGCGGTCTACCTGAATGTCGGTCATGCCAATCTGCGGGCCGATCTGCTGGCGAATCTGCGGCCTCTGCCCCGTGCGGTGATGATCCACGACACCATCCCCCTGGATCACCCCGAATTTACCCGCGCGGGACAGTCGGACAAGTTCCGCGCCCGTTTTTCCGCGGCGCTGGGACAGGCCGAGGTGATCCTGACGGTGTCCGAGGCGACACGGACCGATGTGCTGCACTGGCGCGAAAGGCTGGGTCTGCCGGACCGTGCCAAGGTCGTCGCCACACCCATCGGGACAAGGCTTGCGGCCCCCGATCCTGCGCATCTGCCTGCCGATCTGGACCTGTCTCGCCCGTTTTTCGTCACACTTGGCACAATCGAGCCCCGCAAGAACCATGCGTTGCTGCTTGACGTATGGCAGATGCTTGAACGCACCCCTGACCCGCCGCAGCTTTTCATCATCGGTCGTCGGGGCTGGGAAAACCGCGAGGTTTTCGCCCGCCTTGATCGTCTGTCGCCAAATGGGCCGGTGCGTGAGCTTTCCGGACTGGATGATGCTGCGGTGGCAGAGCTGATCCGGCGCAGCCACGGGTTGCTGATGCCCAGCCGGGCCGAGGGCTTTGGCCTGCCTCTGACCGAGGCGGCAGGTCGCGGCGTCCCCGTCCTTGCCACCCCTTTGCCGGCCGCGCGCGAGATGCTGGGCGATTACGCCATCTGGCTTTCGCCCGATGCCCCCGCCGACTGGGCAAAAGAAATCGCAAGGCTGGCGGCAGCGGCACCTTTCAGGCTACAACCACTTCAAATCTCTGGTTGGGAGAGGCACTTTTCCCTTCTCTACCAGGGGTTGTTCGAAGCATTGCGCGCTTCTGCTGTCACCGTTATGTGAAACCTTAAAAGGTCAAGTGGATCAGTGTCGCGCACGCTAAGGATTATTCGACGCAATCTGAAGTTCCGTGCCCGCCGTCAATGGCTGCTTGGGCGCGCAATTCGGCGTTGCTATCGGCTGCGCAGGGTCAGCGATAACAGCTCACGCATACGTCCCGACGATATTCTGCTGTTCATGACCATGCGCAATGAGTCGGTTCGACTGCCGTGGTTTCTTGACTATTACCGCAAGCTGGGCATCCGGCATTTTCTGGTCGTCGATAATGGTTCGGATGACGGCGGGCGGGAATATATGGCCCGGCAGAAAGATGTTTCGCTGTGGCTGACCCGTGCCAGCTACAAAGACTCCCGCTTTGGTATGGACTGGATCAACTGGCTGCTGCACCGTTACGGTGCCGGGCATTGGTGTCTGACTGTCGATCCCGATGAATTCCTGATCTACCCCCACCACGACACCCGTCCCCTGCAGGCGCTGACGGACTGGCTGGATGCGAGCAACATTCGCTCGTTCTCGGCCATGCTGCTGGACATGTATCCCAAGGGTTCGATCGCGGCCGAGCCTTATCAGCCCGGGCAGGACCCGTTTGAGCTGGCGCGCTGGTTCGATCCGGCGAATTACGTCATTCGCAAGAACGGCGGCTATGACAATCTGTGGATTCAGGGCGGGCCGCGGGCGCGGATGTTCTTTGCTGACGATCCCGCCAGCGCCCCTGCGTTAAACAAGATCCCGCTGGTGCGCTGGCAGCGCGGGCAGGTCTATGCCAGTTCGACCCATATGCTGCTGCCGCGGTCGCTGAACCGGGTCTATGACCAGAACGGCGGAGAAAAAGCCTCGGGCTGCCTGTTGCATGCCAAGTTCCTGTCCACCTTTGTCGAGAAATCGGCTGAAGAGCTGACCCGCCGCCAGCACTATGCCAACAGTCAGGAATACCTTGCCTATCATGCCGGTCTGCGTGAGGACCCCGATTTCTGGTGCGAGGAATCCCGCGAATTTCAAGGCTGGCGACAGCTTGAGGATCTGGGCCTGATCTCCAGAGGGAACTGGGCATGATCGACAGCACGATCAAGCTGGGCGTCGTAATGCTCTGCCATGAAGAGCTGGCAGTTGCCGCGCGCATGGCCCGGGTCTGGGCCGATGGTGGGGCCGCGGTGTCCGTTCATGTCGACGGCAAGGTCCCGGCACGCGATCTGGCGGCGATGGGCGCGACGCTGGCTGATTTGCCGCAAGTGGTATTCAGTCCGCGTCACAGCTGCGAATGGGGCACCTTCAGCTTGGTGCGGGCGACGCAGGACGCCGCGGCCGTGCTGCTCAACCGGTTCAAAGATGTCACGCATGTGCTGGTCGTTTCGGGTTCCTGTCTGCCCTTGAGACCGGTACACGAACTGTGCGCCTATCTTGCGCAACATCCCACCCGCGACTTTATCGAAAGCGTCACCGCCGAGGATGTCGGCTGGACGGTTGGCGGGCTGAACGAGGAACGCTTTACGATGCGTTTCCCCTTTTCGTTCCGTCGCCAGCGCTGGCTGTTTGATCATTATGTCAGCCTGCAACGCCGGGTGAAATTCCGACGCCGTATACCTCAGGGGCTGGTTCCGCATCTGGGTTCGCAATGGTGGTGTCTGACGCGAAATACGCTGCACGCCATTCTGAACGATCCGCGCCGGTCCGAGTTTGACCGCTATTTCAGCCGCGTCTGGATCCCGGATGAAAGTTATTTCCAGACGCTGGCGCGGCGGCATTCGATGAATATCGAAAGCCGCTCGCTGACGCTGGCAAGGTTCGACGATCAGGGCAAACCCTGCATCTTTTACGACGATCACCTTGAGCTTTTGCAGCAGTCTCGCTGTTTTGTCGCCCGCAAGATCTGGCGAGGGGCCAAGCAGCTTTATGCCCATTTCCCCCATGCCGCGCCGACGGGCAGGACGATTGCCGATCCCCGACCCGAGCGGGTGGACCGGCTGATCAGTCAGGCGGTGGCCCGTTGCCGTCTGGGCCGGCCCGGGCTTTACATGCAAAGCCGTTATCCGCTGAAGGACCGCGAGAATGGCAAGACCGCCGCGCCCTACGCGATGTTTCAGGGCTTTGCCGACCTGTTTCCGGATTTTGAGCCCTGGCTCGCCAGCCGGATCGACGCGGATGTGCATGGCCATCTTTTCGCGGTGCATGGGGTTGAGTTCGCCGAACGCCGCCCGATTGGTCCCGGTGCGCTTTCTGACAGCGCCGGTTTGCGCGATGTGGATCAGCGCGGTTTCATCGCCAATCTGATCCGGGTGTCGCGGCGTATGCAGGTGTGGCAGTTCAGCCCGCGTGACCGGCAAGAGATGAACTGGTTCTTTGCCACCGACCCCAATGCGCAAATGTTCATTGTGACCGGGGCGTGGGCGGTGCCACTTCTGCATTCGGGGATGCCTTTTGACGACATCCGCCGCGTTGCTGCGACCCTGCAGCGCATTGAACTGAAACAGATGGATGTGCTGAAATCGGTCTGGCTCAAGGCTCAGGTCGAGATCTGGGATCTTAGCGATTTTTGTGCCCGTCCCTCGGCTGTGTTGGGCAGCGTCCTGCGCCGGCTTGGCGGTGACCCCGAAGCAGCTGCCAACCTGCCCAAGATGCGGGACATTGCCGGGATGGGGCGCTTTTTGCAAAGGCTGCGTAATGCCGGCCTGCGTCCGCAGCTCATGGGCGATTTCTCTCCGGTCAATCCCGGTGGCTCGCCCGCTGCCTCTGCCCAGGAAAGACCATGACCATGACCCAGCCCTTCCGCCGTTATGTCATCTTTGCCGAGATGCGCACCGGCTCGAACCTGCTTGAGGCGACGCTGAACGCGATCAAGCGCGTCACCTGCTTTGGTGAGGCTTTCAACCCCTACATGATGGGCTGGCCCGACAAGGATGAGCTGTGCGGCATCACCAGGGCCGAGCGGGAGGAGGACCCCCACCGGTTGCTGCGTGCCATTTTCGAGCGGCCGAACCACCTGCCGGGGTTTCGCTATTTCCACGATCACGACCCGCGTGTCTTTGATGCGATCATCGAGGACCGTTCCTGCGCCAAGATCATCCTGACCCGCAATCCGGTGGACAGCTATGTCTCGACCGAACTGGCGCGGGCCACCAATCAGTGGAAGCTGAACGAGACCGAGACTCCGATCCCCGCCGCCATCCGCTTTGACGGCGCCGAGTTTCGCAAGGTCACCGGAGAAATCGAGGAATTCCAGCTGCGTGTCATGAATCGGTTGCAGGTCACCGGGCAAGCCGCCTTCTGGCTGGGTTACGAGGATTTGCGCGACGCCGGGGTAATGACCGGCCTGTTGCACTGGCTGGGCCGCACCGATCTGGAGCGGGTCGAACCGGCCAGCGATCAGGTGCCTCAGAACCCACGTGAACTGTCCGAAAAGGTCGAGAATTTTGACGAAATGCAGGCCGAGCTTGCGCGTCTTGACCCGTTCATGCTGCGCCGCATCCCGAATTTTGAACCGCGCAAGGGGCCTGCCGTCCCTTCGTTCATGGGGGCCGAGGCAGGCAAGGGGCTGATCTTCATGCCGATCAAGGGCGGCCCTTCGACGGCGATTGCAGGTTGGTTGCGGGCGATGGGCGATGTCGTGGGCGATTTCAACCAAAACAGCCTGCGCCAGTGGAAGCGCCAGCATGTGGGCCACCGCAGTTTTACCGTGCTGCGTCATCCGTTGCCCCGCGCCTGGACGGCGTTCGAAACGCTGCTTGGGACCCGCAAGGCAGAGCTGCGCGAAATGATGCGGCAGATCTACCGCGTCGCCCTGCCTGCGGACGAAGAGCTGCCAACGCTGGCTCAGGACCGCAAGGTCGAACTGTTCCTGGCGTTTCTGGATTTTCTGCGCCGTAACCTGAATGGCCAGACCAGCCTGCCCAGCTATCCCGGCTGGGCCAGTCAGTCCGAGATTCTTACCGGGTTTTCGCGTTTTGGTGCGCCCGACATGGTCCTGCGCGAGGCGGATCTGTCGCGCGATCTGGCCTGGCTTGCCGACAGTGCCGGGATCAAGCAGCCGGCAAACCTCCCCGACCCCGAGCCTATCCCTGCATTCCTGAACGAACAGGAACTGCGCTCGGCGGCTAAAAAGGCCTATCTGCGCGATTACGTCGCCTTTGGCTTTGCGGGGCAGTCCTAGGCCGGATCGGACATTCACCGCATCC
>NZ_AEPN01000021.1:0-76553 GCF_000185925.1 Paracoccus sp. TRP
TCATCCACCACCCTGAGGCGGCGGCTGGACGCCAGCGCAGAGGGAAAACGCAAGCTTGTCAGACCCTTGCTGAGGGAAACAAAGGCATCTCACCTCCCAGCGCCCCATAAGCAGATGAGAAACGAAATGACTGGCAGGACACCACATAAGGTCGGCCCCTCGCGCCAGAGCTGAACAGCGACCCCGGTTTTCGCCACCAGGGAGGCTATTGCAAAGCCGGTCCTCGAATGGCGCGCAGCCGTATCCTCTGTTCCCGGGCAGGTTCATACCCTGGAAGGCCGATACAATGGGCTGACCCCATACCATGAGGTTGCTGGTGGCGAGGGGCCAAGTACCGGCCATCCCTCTGTAAAGAGCAATGGCCGGACCGCCTGATACGTCACCGCCGCCGATCAGGTGGGATAAGGCACGGCACCCGGGACGCATAACAAAGCCGGGCCCGGCGGCCCGGCAACGGGCGCCCCTCGGGCTGAGAGTGACCGCAGGCACGCAGGATGCACCTCCGCCAGCAGAACCTAACGGCACGGCCCCTCACGTAATGAGGGGCCGGTCCATCCAGAGCCGACACATCGCCGCAGGAACCTTGGGTTATTGGCCCGCCGGCAACACCGCCTTGATCAGCGCCAGCCCCGCCTCGACCCGAGCCGGGTTCGGGATGCTGCGGTTGGCAAGGATCACCAGACCCAGATCCTCACCCGGGATCAGCGCGACATAACCGCCAAAACCGTTCGTCGAGCCGGTCTTGCCAAGCAGCACCTCACCGCCCGGGGCTGGCTTCGGCAATCGTGTCGCAGGTTGGCTTTTCATCGCCATCCCGGGCGCGGCACCGGCCAGAATCTGATCTAGCGGCATCGGCCACGGATAGCGTTCCCAGATCATCGCCTGCTGAAAATACTGCGTTTCCGTCTGGCCCGCATGGGTCTGTGCCATCGCCTTGTGCAGCTCAGGCGGCGCCCCGGACCCATCCAGGTTAAGGTGCAGAAAGCGCAGCATATCGCGCAGGTCGGACTTTATCCCGTAAGCCTCGTCATCCAGCATCCCCGGATTGACGCGGACAGCCCGATCATCCTGACGCGAGTAGCCCCAGGCATAGCGCGACATCTCGGCCTGCGGCACATCGACAAAAGTGCTGCCAAGCCCCAGCGGTTTCAGGACATGATCCTGCAGCGCCTTATCGTAAGTCGCGCCAAAGGACTGGGCTGAGATACGACCCAAGAGGCCGATACTGATATTGGAATAGGACCTCTCACCCCCCGGCACGGGCTGCCAGTCGTGCAGCCAGCGCATCAGGCTGGCGTCATCGCTGGCCTCATCGGGGACCTGAATGGGCAGGCCGCTGGTCTGATGGGTGGCAAGATCCATCAACGAAACCTTTCCGATCGCACTGCCCTTCAGGTCGGGCAGATGGGTCGCGACGGAATCGGAAAGTGACAGGCGCCCCTCGACCTCAGCCAAAGCGGCAAGGGTCACGTTAAAGGTCTTGCTGATCGAGCCCAGCTCGAAGATCGTCCGGTCCGTCACCGCGACACCGCCATCGCGGTCGGCCACACCGGCGGTAAAGACATAGTCCTGTCCCTGCCAGGTCACACCGACAGCAAGCCCGGGAATGTCGTATTCTGACATGACGGGGGCGAAAATCTCGCTTGCCGCCTGCTGAAACTCTGCCTCGGTCATAGCCGATGCGGGCACGGCCAAAGCCGCTGCGATCAGGCCAATGCCCGCACATCCATAATTCATTTTCATGTTTCTGCTCTGTTAAAATTGGGGCAAACGCTGTGCCGCGTGCCATGTCTGCCAGTTAAGACAAAGCAAACGGCGGGCACAAACGATCATATTTCACTTTCGTCATGAGATAATCTAATCTCATCTCATGGACCGACCACAACTGCCCCTGAATGCCCTGCGCGCCTTTGAGGTGGCCTCGCGCCACCTGAACCTGACCCGCGCCGCCATCGAGCTTTGCGTGACGCAAGCCGCGCTTAGCCACCAGATCCGCGGGTTAGAAGAGCGACTGGGCGTCACCCTGTTTCGCCGCGTACCGCGCGGGCTGGTCCTGACCGAAGAGGGGATCATGCTCGCCCCGGTTCTGACCCGGATCTTTGACGAAATGTCGGGCGCTCTCGATCGCTTTTCCTCGGGACATTATCATGAGACGATCAATCTTGGCGTCGTGAGCAGCTTTGCGACCGAATGGCTGATCCCGCGGATCGAGGATTTCCAGCGCCTCCACCCCTCGGTTGACCTGCGCATCCACACCAACAACAACCGCGTCGACCTGGCTGGCGAAGGGCTGGATCTGGCGATCCGTTTCGGCGACGGCAGCTGGCATGGCGTGGCCGCGACCCGGCTGATGAGTGGCGCGATGATGCTGGTCTGCAGCCCCGAGACAGCAGGCCGCCTGCGCTGGATCGAGGACTTACCTTCGATACCCCTGCTGCGATCCTACCGCGCCAGCGAATGGGAACGCTGGTTCGCCAGTCAGGGCCTGCCCGCGCCACTGTTACGCGGGCCGGTCTTTGACAGCTCACTGGCGATTGCCGAAATGGCCGCGCGCTCGTATGGCGCGGGGCTGGTGCCGGTTGTTTTGTTTGCGCCATGGCTGCAGAACGGGCGGCTGGTGCGACCCTTTGATACCGTGCTTGCCGCTGGTGACTACTGGCTGACACGGCTGCATGCCAGCCCCGAAACCGCGGGGCAGGCCGCATTCCGCGAATGGCTGACCGCAGCCTGCGCAGAAGATGAGAGCGGCGCAATCTGAAAACACGCCGCCCCCTGAAGTCAGGCGACCGCGCGGCGGTACAGGTGCCAGGTCGCGTGGCCAAGGATGGGCAGCACGACGATCAGCCCGGCAAAAAACGGAATCATCCCAAGAAGCAGCGAGACGGCAACGATCACCCCCCATAGCAGGGTCGCGCCCGGGTTGCGACGCGCGACGGCAAGCGAGGTTGCCAGCGCCACAGGCACGCCCACCGATCGGTCAATCAGCATCGGAAATGACACAAGGCTGACGCAAAGCACCACCGCCGCAAAGACAAATCCGACAAGAATGCCGATCACGGCCATGGTCCAGCCCGCCTCGGTGGTAAAGGTGGCGGTCAGGAATGCGCGCAGGCTTTCCTGTGGCATCGGCCCCAGCGTCGCGGCCCAGATCTCATGCGCGGCGAATAGCCACAGCACAAAGATCGCGACCAGCAGCATGCCCAATGCCAGAACAGGCCCCAGCACCCGACCAGTCAGGGCAGAGAGGGCCGCGCCCCAGCCGACCTCTTCGCCCCGTTCGCGCCTGCGGCTCATCTCATACAGGCCGATTGCCGCGACGGGGCCGATCAGCGGAAAGCCAGCGGCCAGCGGGAAAAGCAGATGCATTTGCCCTGCGTGAAAGGCCCAGACCGCCAGGACAAAGCCGATCACAGGATAAAGCGCGACGGCCGTGATCACATCTGTTCTCAGAGCGGCAAAATCGGCGATGCCCTTGCGCAACGCGATGCCGATATCCTCGGCGTCGATCTTGTTGACGGCGGGTGGGGCCATCTCATGGCTGCCGATCCCATCGACCGCCGCGCCGACGCCACGACCCACAAGGGCCAGCCTCTGCGCGCTCCAGCTTAACGGATTTCCTATAGTTTCTCGGTGCATGGCTGCATCCTCCCTTTCCCGAAGGGCCCGGAACCGGGCAAGGCATCAGCCAGAGAACCCGGCCCCCGCCCGTGCATATGCCGGGCCGAACCGTCCTCAGTATCAGTCTAGCAGATACAGCCGGAAATTGCATCCATCTAATCGGATGCCCATGCCATGGCAGCATAAATGCTGCGATTTTCTGAAATCAGACGGGCACAGCCAGCGGCCATGCCCGCGCAAGGCCCTTTGTTGCCAGCTACTTGCCCGCCGCCCGCAGGCTGGCGTCGATGTAGCACAGCGCCTCAAGCGCCATATCGGTGTTGACCCGCGTGGTCAGCTGTCCCGTCCCCGATGCAATCTGAGAGAGATACCGGCGCATGGCCTCCAGCGAAATTTCCCCATCCTCGGCGATGGATGCAAGGGCGATCTGCCCAACCGTAAAGGCGACCATGTCCGGGCTGCCCAGAAACTCGGGCGACCGGCGACGTGCGCGCAGGCTTACCGCTTCAATCATTAATCTCTCCTCGCATTGCAAAATATCGTTCGAAAAAGTGAAGGCATGGCCGCGAAGATGCGCCCAGGCCGAAAATTCATATACTGCAGAAGCATCACTCTCTTGCAGCAGCTTGTTAACGAATTCAAATGAAGTAACGTTGCATGCGGAATGCACAAAATGAATAATAAGCGCCTGGACCTGAATCTGCTGACCGTGCTTGATGCCGTGGCCAGACGTGGCTCGGTCTCGGACGCAGCGCGGGAACTGCACCTTAGCCAGCCTGCTGTCAGCCATGCCCTTGGACGTTTGCGCAACCTGACCAAGGACCGGCTGTTCGTCAGGTCAGGCAACCGGCTTGTCCCCACATCGCGCACGCTGGCGATGATCAACCCGGTGCGCAGCCTTTTGCAGCAGGCCGCCGTCATGCTGGCGCCAGAACAGTTCGATCCACAGGCAAGTAAGCGCAGCTTTCGCATCGCGGCCTCGGATTATCCGCTGCTGTCGATCATTCCGGGTTTTTCCGCTCGCCTGCGGCGCGAGGCGCCAGGCGTCAAACTGGCACTGCAACCCGCCAATCCCGAAAACCTTGCCGATCTGTCGGCAGGCAATCTTGATGCAAGTTTCTGGACCGGAGGCCCGCCGGGGGAGGGTTGGTCGCTGACCCCCCTGCTGGATGAAACGCTGATCGGGGTCTGCGGGCCGGACCATCCCTTTGCTGGTGGACAAGAAATCGGCATCGAGACCTGGGTCGCGCAGTCCCATGCCATCGTCGCCTATGGCAGCATGTCGCATAATCCGATCAACAGGGCGCTGGCGGCGCTGGGGATATCGGAACAGATCACCCTGATCAGCCCCTCATATTCGGGGGCAATGGCGGCGCTGGCGCCCGCGCGGCTGATCATGGCCCTGCCCCGCCGGCTTTTGCCGATCGCCAAGACCTTCCGCCTTGCGGCCTTCCCTCTGCCGGTCGAAATCCCGAGCTTTCCCTATGGCCTGTTACGCCATCGCCGGACGCTAGAGGACCCGGGCCTCGACTGGCTGACGAACCTGCTGGTCACGCATGTCCAGCAAGAGATCTGGTGACAGCGCAGCCTGCCGACAGCCGCTTAACGCAGGCTGTCAGGCAATGGGATGAATTCATTCTCATCACCCGGGGGCAGGCGAAAGCGGCCGTGATCCCAATCGCCCTCGGCCCAGGCCTGCTTGGCTGAATCTATCCGTTCGCGTGACGAGGCGACAAAGTTCCACGAAATATAGCGCGGCCCGTTCATCGTCTCGCCGCCCAGAACCATCAGCCGCGCGCCCGTCTCGCCCGCCTTCAGGCTGATGTGGTCACCGGGGCGGAACACCATCATCCGACCGGCCTCAAAGGTCTCTCCCGCTACCAGAATACTGCCTTCGACGACATAGACACCGCGGTCCTCATGCTCATCCGGCAGTGGCAATGCGGCACCCGCAGACAGGATCACATCGGCATAAAAGGTCTCGGTAAAGGTCTTGACCGGGGCGCGTTCACCCCACGCCGTCCCAAGGATCAGGCGGGCCTGCTTGCCCTCGGCCTCAAGGAAAGGCAGCGCTTCTTTGCCGTGATGTTCAAAGGCGGCGGGGCGGTCCTCCTGGCTTTCAGGCAGCGCAACCCAGGTCTGGATCCCAAAGAGCGAACCGGGACGCTGGCGCATCTCGGCGCTGGTGCGTTCGGAATGGGTGACGCCATTGCCGGCGATCATCCAGTTCACCTCGCCCGGATAAACCATCTGATCGGCCCCGGTGCTGTCGCGGTGGTGAAACTCGCCCTGATAAAGATAGGTCACCGTCGCCAGCCCGATATGAGGGTGGGGCCGCACGTCGATGCCGCCCCCGGTCAGGAACTCGGCCGGGCCCATCTGGTCAAAAAAGATGAACGGCCCCACCATCTGCCGGCGCGGCGCGGGCAAAGCGCGGCGCACCTCGAACCCGCCCAGATCGCGGGCGCGCGGGATGATCAGCGTCTCGATCGAGTCGAGACCCATGTTTTCGGGGCAATCCGGGTTCTGAGTGGGGTTCCAGCTCATCCGAGCCTCCTGCTCTTGCTATGACGATGTCCGGGCCAGCCTAGCAGGTCTTGCAACGGACCGCATCAGCGTGGTCGAGATCGTAGCCAAACCGCCGCCATTGCCCGCACCGCCGGACAGCGACGCCCGCTTCTCGACCAGCATTCGGCGGCTCTGTGGCCTATCCCCGGCAAGCCTTTGTGCGGTAATTGGCACTGAACCGCCGCTGGCGCGGAAATGCTCCTGATCGGCCCTGCCCGTCAGGTCATGCGTGATGCTGTATCACGATCATGGTGAAAGGCGGGCTCAGAACCTCGCTACAGCGAACACATGTTGTCCGCCGCATGGAAGCTCCGATGGCGATCTCTGTTTTGTCCGGGAGCAAGCGGCGCTCCCCCTGATCCGCAGATCCGGCGGCATTTTCCCGAGGCAAGTCTCTTGTCGTTCCATTTTGGTAATGTAATAACATTACTAAACTGAGTCCGTCGCCAGCGATGCTCCGGTCCCGCCCCGGAACTGCAGTTTTCTGCAGCCGGTCCCTGCTGCCCTGCAGGGACCAGCGGAAACCGGGCAAGCTAACCGCAACCCATTCCGAACGACCAAGGAGGCTAATCATGCTCAGACAATTTGCGGGTGCCAGCGCCCTGACCCTGATCCTTGCTGGTACCGGCATTGCCCATGACCACAAGGATGACACCGTTTACCGTGTCTTTGTGGGCGATCATGAGAAAGGGCAGATCACCGCCTTTGACCTGTCCAAGCCCGCGCATCGCTGGACTTTCCAGACCACTGGACAGGTCAAGCTTTATCCGGTCGCGGGCGGTGCGGTGGTCGCCGCAGTCCAGTCCGAGGCCGATACCGTGCAATTCATCCGCAGCGGTATCTCACTGCACGATCATGGCGATCATCAGGACCTTGAGGTCAAAGAACCCGCAGCCATCGACCTGCACCTGTCGGGACCCCGGCCCTTTCACCTTGTCGCGCACGACGGCAAGGTGGTGCTGAATTATGACAAGGGCAGCTATGCCGAGATTCTCGACAGCGCCGCGCTGGCCGCGGGCAAGGTCGAGCCGGTGAAGTTCCCACAGGCCCGCGCCCATCATGGCTTTGTCACGCCACTGGGAAAAAGCTGGCTTTCGACCGTCGCCTCGGACGAACCGGTCGAGGGCGATGCCTCGGTACCGCGTCTGGGCCTGCAAGCCTTTGACGCCAAAGGCAACCCCACGGGCAATCTGGCCACCTGCACCGCCATCCATGGCGAGGCTTTCTCGGGCGCCTATCTGGCCGCCGGTTGCAAAGAGGGCGTGCTGACCGTCAAGGCGGGTGATCAGGGGCCGGAATACAGGCTTTTGCCCTATCCCGAGGATCTGCCCAAAGATGTGACCACCGGGACCCTGCTTGGCTCATCCGGGATGCAGATCTTTCTGGGCAATTTCGGACCCAAGGGCCTGGTTGTCATCGACCCCGAAGAGGCCCCGCATTATCGCTATATCGACCTGCCGTTCCGCCGGGTGGATTTCGCGCTAGACCCAGCCAGCCCCGCGACAGGCTATGTCCTGACCGAAGATGGCAGCCTGCATCGTGTGAACCTGCTTGACGCCGCTCTCAGCGACAGCACCAAGGTCACCGCGCCATATTCGATGGACGGCCACTGGAACGATCCGCGCCCGCGCATTGCCGTCGCCGGGGACGAGATCGTGCTGAGCGACCCGAATGCCGGGCTGATCCGGCGCATCTCGACCAAGGATTTCAGCGAGGTCGGCACCGTACCGGTCGAAGGCAGGCCATATAACATTGCCGTGGTCGGCGGCAGTGGCGTAACCCACTGATATAACAGCTGATCCGCTTTCATGACCTGACAATTTCAGATGCGCCGGCCGGGCTCTATGTGACGCGCATCATGCGAGGGCCGGAAAGGCCACGACAGGATACACCACTCCCCCATCCTGACGCGGTTTTCCTTGGCCCTTCCCGGCCTGTGGGGGCAGTCCCTGCCATGGAAGCCAGATTTACCTTGTTCATCCGCAATTTGGCGGGTAGTTGCCCGGTGTCGGTTTCCATATGGAATTGAAAGGGAATCCGCCACCGGACCTGTCCGGTGAACCGGAACTGCCCCCGCAACTGTAGGCGGCGAGGACATCCACGAAAATGCCACTGTGGCCATGCGCCACGGGAAGGCCGTGGAAAGCCCCGCGACCCGCCAGTCAGGAGACCTGCCGACACCCGTTTCAACGCAGCCCGGGCGGGGTGTCCGGGGAGGTGTTCGATGAATTTGCCCAAAGGGTGCCTTGCCGCGCCCGTCCCAGCCAGCATCAGGCCCTGCCGCAAGGCAAGGGCGCTTGTCAGTTTTTGGGCCGCTCCTCTCCTCCCGTCCCTGGCTGCCCTCACAACCGGAGACAATTCATGTTTGCCCGCACACTGACTGCCGCGCTGCTTGGCGCGGCCACCATGATCCTTGCCACCCTGCCCGCAGGCGCACAGACCCAATATCCGCTGAGGCTGCAAAACTGCGGCGTCGATCTGACCATCAGCCATGCACCTGACAGCGTGGTCAGTGTCGGACAGGCCGCGACCGAGATCCTTTATTCGCTGGGGCTGGCCGACAAGGTCCAGGGCACTGCCGTCTGGTTCAGCGAGGTCCTGCCCGAATACCGCGAGGTGAATGCCTCGATCGAGCGGCTGGCCGACAACGATCCGAGCTTTGAATCGGTGGTGGCGAAAAAGCCCGGCCTGGTCACTGTGCAATACGAATGGCACATCGGTCCTCAAGGAATCGTCGCCACGCGTGAGCAATTTGCCGATGTCGGCATCCCGACCTATGTGCTGCCCGCGGACTGCTGGAACAAAGACAACAGCAGCGGCTCGGACGGGACCCGCAATGCCATGTTCCAGATGGAATCCGTTCATGCCGGCGTTCTTGAACTGGCACAGATTTTTGACGTGCCGGAACGGGGTGAGGCACTGGTCGCCGATCTGAAGGCGCGCGAGGCGGCGGCAGTTGAAAACGCCCGGTCGCTGAACCTGAAAGATGCCTCGGCCGTGTTCTGGTTCTCGTCGGCCGAGATGGACGTTGATCCCTATGTCGCGGGCCGCAAGGGACCACCCGCCTATATGATGGAAAAACTGGGGCTGAAGAACGTCATCGAAAGCGATGAGGAATGGCCGACCGTCAGCTGGGAGACCATCGCCCGCGCCAATCCTTCGGTCATCGTCATCGCCCGGATGGACCGTCGCCGGTTCGAGGCTGACGATTACGAACGGAAGATCGAGTTCCTGAAGTCCGACCCGGTAACCAGCCAGATGGAGGCGGTTCGCAATGACCGGATCGTGGTGCTTGACGCCCATTCGATGGACCCCTCGATCCGCAATGTCTCGGCGCTTGAAACACTGGCCGGGGCGCTGCCGGCCTTTAACCTCGAATGACGGTCGCGACGGTCCGCAGCTATCGCCCGCGCGCGCCCGCGTGGCGATGGATCTTGGCAGGCAGCCTTTTGACGGTGGCGATCCTTGCCGGGGTTATCATCGGCGAAATGCCCCTGCCGCCTGATACCGTGCTGGCGGTGCTGGCCAACAAGCTGTTTGGTGCCGGATATCCGGTGGACTCGATCAATGCGGCGATCATCTGGAATTATCGCATGCCGCGCACTTTGGTCGCGGCTGCCTGCGGCGCGGGACTGGCGCTGTCCGGGGTGGTTTTGCAGGCGCTGATCCGCAACGCGCTGGCTGACCCCTATCTGCTGGGGGTATCAGCAGGGGCGTCGACCGGCGCGGTCGCGGTGACGATCCTTGGCCTTGGCGGCGGCGCGCTGGGCCTGTCATCGGGCGCTTTTGCCGGGGCGCTGTTGGCCTTTGGCCTGGTCGCGGCGCTGGCGCGAGCTGCCGGAGGCGGCCCCGCCCAGCTGGTATTGGCGGGGATCGCGGGTTCGCAGCTGTTCAACGCGCTGACCAGCTTTTTCATCGCCAGGTCGGCCAATGCCGAACAGGCAAGGGGCATCATGTTCTGGCTGCTCGGCAATCTGTCGGGCGTGCGCTGGCCGGATGTGTCGCTGGCGGCTCCGGCAGCCCTGATCGGCTTTCTGGCCTGCCTTTGGCATGTAAGGGCGCTGGATGCCTTTTCCTTTGGTGCGCAATCGGCAGCGGCACTGGGCATTTCCCTGCGCCGGGTGCAGGGGATGCTGATCGGCACGACCACGCTGATGACCGCGACCATGGTCAGCCTTGTCGGCTCGATCGGTTTCGTCGGGCTGGTCGTGCCCCATGCCATGCGCTTTGCCGTCGGCCCCCGGCATGGCCGGCTGGTGCCATGGTCGGCGCTTGCAGGCGCGGTCTTTCTGATCGCGGCCGACATTGTGTCACGCATACTGATCCCCGGTCAGGTGGTAGCCATCGGCGTGGTAACTGCGCTGGTCGGTGCACCGGGCTTTGCCCTGATCCTGATCCGCAGCCGGGGCCGGACATGAGACTGAGGACCGCCAATCTGGGCTGGAGGGCCGGTACCCGTCCCATTGTCGAGGGTGTGACGCTGGAAATCGCGCCGGGCGAGACCTTTGGCCTGATCGGGCCGAACGGCTCGGGCAAATCCACGCTGCTGCGGCTGATTGCCGGGCTGTTGCCCCCCTCAGCCGGAAGGGTGTGGCTGGGTGAGACCCCGCTTGCCAGCCTGTCCCGGCGCGAGGTCGCGCGCCGGATCGCCTTTGTCGAACAACAGGCCGAAACGACCGAGGCACTTACCGTCCGCGACGCGGTCGGGCTGGGTCGAACACCATGGCTGTCAGCACTGTCCCCCTTTGGCGCGGGCGATGCGGCCATCGTTGAGCATGCGCTATGTGCGGTTGGAATGGAGCATATGGCCGGGGCGCAATGGCAAACCCTTTCAGGCGGAGAGCGCCAGCGTGTCCATATCGCCCGCGCTCTGGCCCAGCGCCCACGCCTGCTGCTTCTGGACGAACCGACAAACCATCTGGACATCCATCACCAGCTTGCACTGCTGCGGCTGGTCCACCGCCTGCCAGTAACCGTGGTTCTGGCGCTGCATGACCTTAATCAGGCATTGGGCTGTGACCGTATCGGCGTCATGGCCCAGGGCCGGCTGATCGCCTGCGGTCCGCCCGCCAAAGTCCTGACCCCTGAACAGCTGGCCAAAACCTTTCGCGTTGGCGCGACAGCTTTGACCGATCCTGTCGACGACACCGTCCTTTTCCGTTTCCGCTGTCTTGAGGAGTGACTGATGAAATCCGCCCTTCTTGCCTTCATGCTGCTGGGCACACCCGTCCTTGCCGAAACCCATGAGGTGCGGATGTTCAACCGTTCGGACCGGGGCGTGATGGTCTATGAGCCATCGTTTCTGCGGATTGCGCCGGGCGACACGGTACGCTTTGTCCCGACCCAGCCTGGCCATAATGCCGCGTCCATCGACGGGATGATCCCCGAAGGGGCCAAGCCTTTCAAATCCCGGATCAATGAGGATTTCAGCGTCACCCTGACCGTCCCCGGCAGCTATGGCATCAAGTGCAGCCCGCATTTCGCCATGGGCATGGTGATGCTGATCGAGGTGGGCGAGGCCCACGCCCCCGCCCTGCCCGACGATCTGCCGCCAAAGTCACGCGCGCGGTTTGATGAGATATTGGCACGCCGTACGCCAAGGGCGCCCCCTCCCCCTCCTGAAAAAGGCTGACCGGCCACCATCTTAGGCCCGGATGGCAGGATTATCCTGCGATTCCAATCTCTTCATGTTCGTCATCCACCATCATCTGTTTGGGAGACCGGGCCGATGCTGATCGAGACGCACAAGACAAGGACCGAATTTCACCCTCCATCCTCAACCCTTTCCCATCGCGCAAAGCGGCTGACGCCGCAATATTGGGCAAAGCCCTGGGGCCGCGATGACGGTATTCCGGCCCCTTCGGACGCCCAGCCGCTGGGCGAGATGATCTTTGACGCAGCCAAGACGGGGCTGGTCGTCAAATGGCTGCAAACCAATGAGCCGCTTTCCATTCAGGTGCACCCACAGCGGGGCGCGGGGCGAAAGCACGGATGGTGGTATGTCGCCGATACCCCGCCCCGGCGCCTTACGCCTATAGCGGCACAGCCATCACTTCAGAGCTGCTTATCACCCATGATTTCCGCCGGTTCCGGCTGCGGCCTCTGACCGGTCCGTCCAGCCGCAACAAGGGGACGGCGCTGTTCCCCCGCCGGCTGGACAGGCATTCCGGCATGATCGCGCGACAGGACAATGAAAACCTGTTCCCGATCCGCTCGGACGACCTGCTTCACAGGCCCGAAGGCGAAAGGACCGCAGCCCCCTGTACCCATGGGAACTGGCGCAGATCGGCAGTTGCAGGGCTCCGGTCGAACTGGACGAGGGTTGGCTGATCCTGACCCATGGCGTCGGCGCCATGCGTAAATATTGCATCGGGGCGATGCTGCTGGACAAGGCCGATCCCACCCGCGTATTGGGTCGGTCACGGGTGCCGCTGCTTTCGCCTTCGGATGCCGGGCGCGAAGTCATGTGCCCAATATCGTTTATACCTGCGGCGCACTGGTCCATGCCCGGGCATCTGTTCATGCCCTATGACATTGCCGACAGCGCCGTCGGTTTCGCCACTGTCCGGCCCGGCGCGCTTGTCGAATCGCTGGACTGACCGTCCTGCATCGAGGTTCGACCATGACTGAAAAACCCTTTACCACCAGCGACCTGATGGCGGAAAGCGGCGTGGGTTTCGGCACAAGCGGAGCGCGCGGACTGGTCAGCGCCCTGACCGACCGCGTCGCCTATGGCTATACGCAGGGCTTTTTGCGTCACCTGCGTGATGTCGGCGAGTTCCGGCCCGGCACCAAGGTCGCATTGGCGGGCGATCTGCGCCCCTCGACCCCGCACATCCTGCGCGCCTGTGCCGCGGCCATCCGCGACGAAGGCGGCGAGCCGGTCTTTTGTGGTCATGTCCCGACCCCCGCGCTGGCCGATTACGCCTTTGCCCGCGCCATCCCCTCGCTGATGGTCACGGGCAGCCATATCCCCGACGACCGCAATGGCATCAAGTTCCACCGCGCGAAAGGCGAGATTCTGAAACCTGACGAGGCCGGAATGACCCGTCAGGTGCTGACGCTGGACCGCGCGCGCTTTGATGCGGATGGCGCGCTGATCAACCCGCCCCCCTTGGGCGAGCCTGTCGATATCACACAGGGCTATGTCCGCCGCTATGTCGACTTCTTTGGACCCGAGGCACTGGCGGGGCTGAGGCTTGGGCTATACCAGCACTCGGCCGTGGGGCGCGATATTATCGCCCGGATCCTTGCCGCTCTTGGGGCCGAGGTCGTGCCTTTGGGCCGATCGGACAGTTTCATCCCCGTTGACACCGAGGCGCTGCGTCCCGAGGATATCGCACTTGCCCGCGAATGGGCCTCCGAGCATCAACTTGACGCCATCATCTCGACGGATGGCGATTCCGACCGGCCTTTGCTTGCCGATCATCGTGGGGAATGGTTGCGCGGCGATATCCTTGGGCTGCTTTGCGCCCGGGCGCTTGGCGCGGATTGCGTGGTCACCCCTGTCAGCAGCAATACTGCGCTGGAGCTGAGCGGCGCTTTCGCCCGCACCATCCGCACCCGCATCGGATCGCCCTATGTCATCGCCGCGATGGATGAGGCCGGACAGGACGGCGCAGGCATCGTCTGCGGTTATGAGGCGAACGGCGGCTTTCTGCTTGGTAGTGATATCGCCCGTGACGGACAAGAAATCCCGGCCCTGCCGACGCGCGATGCAGTCCTGCCCGTCGTCAGCGTCCTGGCCGCTGCAAAGCAGCGCAGTCTGGCCGAGCTTTGCGCCGATCTGCCCCCACGTGTGACCTTCAGCGACCGGCTGAAGGACTTTCCGACCAGCGACTCTCAGGCGATCCTTGCCTGGCTGACCTTGGGATCCGAGACCGAACAGCGCGCCCGGATCGACGCAGAATTCGCGGGCCTTGCTGGTGGGGCCCTGTCCCGTATCGACCAGACCGACGGGCTGCGTATGCATTTCGAGGGCGGCGCGATCATCCACCTGCGGCCCTCGGGCAATGCACCCGAACTGCGTGTCTATACCGAGGCAGAGAGTGAGGCACGGGCCAGCGCGCTGAACGCCCAGGCGCTGGCGCTGGTCCGCGACCGGCTGGCCCCGCGGGCGCGGCAGGGGACCTGATCCCCGCCGCCGGGCAACCCGGGCGGCGGGGATCAGGTTTTCAGGATCAGATTTTCAGATCAGCAATCTGGCGGACGGCCTGAGCCGCCTCGGCGCCCTTTTTCACGAAATGAGCATGGAAAAAGCCGTGATGCTCGGCGCTTGGCTGAAAGTTATGCGGGGTCAGGCTGACCGAGAATGTCGGTATCCCCGTTTCCATCTGCGCCTGCATCAGCCCCGAAACCACCGCTTGCGCGACAAAATCATGGCGATAGATGCCGCCATCAACCACCAGCGCGGCAGCGACGATGGCATCAAAATCGCCCGACTGGCCAAGCTTTTTAGCCAGCAGCGGCATTTCGAACGCGCCAGGCACGTCATAGGTCACAATCTCGGTCTCCCGGTCCGATTGCTGCATATCCTGCCGAAAGCCGATCAGCGCCTGATCGACGATATCAGCGTGCCAACGCGCCTTGATAAAGGCAATTTTCAGTTTTTGGGTCATTTAGGAACCTCCTGTATCCAGAACGGTCCCAAGGCGATCGCGGCCGGTGCCGACACGCAAAGCGTCGGTCCGTCCATTCTCTTTCATCCGGACTATACCGTCGGCCCCGGAATTTCACCGGATCTGCTGACCCTGCGGAATGCAGGCGCTCGCGGGCTATCACCGCCGGTGGGGAGTTTCACCCCGCCCCGAGAACAGGCGCAATATTGCGGCCCGTGCCGGCAAAGGCAAGAGCCGCCGCAACACGGATATCGGACCGGATCGTCAATCACATGGATCGTTCACGACGCCCCGCCTTCGTCATGACTGATCGGATCGCGGTCACGGGGATAACCCTTTAGCTTTGGGAACGGCGGCAGCCAGGATTCGCGCCGGATGGTCCATAGCTCATAGCTGGGGCCAAGCTGGCCGGGACTGTCGAGAGCACCAAGGCCGATTTCGACCTCATCGCCGGTGCGCGCAAAGACCGAAGAGCCGCAGCGCGGGCAAAAGAACCGGCCGGCAAAGTCGCGGGTTTTCCCCCTGACCGTCACCGCCGCATCCGGAAAGATCGCATAGGCGGCGAAAACCGCACCATGATGCTTGCGACAGTCAAGACAGTGGCATAGGCCGACGCGGGAAGGCTGGCCCCTTGCCTCGATGCGGACATCTCCGCACAGGCAACCGCCGGTGAATCGCTCCATGATTTCCTCCATCAACAGGCAGCCTGGCACTGCGCGCACGGCTTGCCAACCGGGAGCGGGGCCGGGCGCCGCGAGGTGAACAGTTCAGTTTTTAACAAATCTTAACTCAGCATAAAGGTTTCCTTTAAGGTCGTCCCCGCCGGATCCCTATAAGTTCCCCAAACCTCAAGGGGAGAGAGCAAATTTGCGGAAAGAGGGGGAGAACGCCTTGGAACACCCAGCGACTGCCAGGACCAAAATTGCATTACGGCCAGAGGATGAAAGGCTGAGCCTTTTTGCGAATCTGGCCTATGGCATCCAGCACATCCTGACCATGTACGGCGGCATCGTCGCCGTTCCCCTGATCGTCGGGCAAGCAGCGGGGCTATCGGCAAGCGACATCGGCCTGCTGATCACGGCCTCGCTTTTTGCCGGCGGAGCCGCGACCATCCTGCAAACCATCGGCCTGCCGTTCTTTGGCTGCCAGTTGCCGCTGGTGCAGGGCGTGTCCTTTGCAGGTGTCGCCACAATGATCGCGATTTCGGGCAATGGCGGGATACAGGCGATCTTTGGCGCGGTCATCGCCTCATCCCTGTTGGGGCTGCTGATCACACCTGTCTTTTCCCGCATCACGCGGTTTTTTCCGCCATTGGTCGCGGGCATCGTCATCACCACCATCGGTCTGACGCTGATGCCGGTCGCGGGGTCATGGGCCATGGGCGGCAATCGCGCCGCAGCCGATTTCGGCAGTCAGGCCAATATCCTGCTTGCCGCCGTGACCATGGTGATCGTGCTATTGCTAAGCAAGGTCGGCAACGCGGCGATTTCGCGGCTGTCCATCCTGCTGGCATTGGTGATCGGCACGCTGATCGCCTATGCTTTTGGCATGACCGATTTCTCGCGCGTGTCCGAAGGACCGGTCTTTGCCCTGCCCCAGATCTTTCACTTTGGCTATCCGACCTTTGGCGTGGCAGCGATCATTTCGATGTTCATCGTCATCCTGGTGACACTGGTCGAGACCTCGGCCGATATTTTTGCCGTGGGCGAGATCGTCGGCACCAAGGTCGATTCGCGGCGTCTGGGGGACGGGCTGCGTGCAGATATGCTGTCGAGCATGCTCGCGCCGGTCTTTGGCTCTTTCACGCAAAGCGCATTCGCCCAGAACGTCGGCCTTGTCGCCGTCACCGGGGTCAAGAGCCGCTATGTCGTCGCCACCGGCGGGCTGATCCTTGTCGCGCTGGGACTTTTCCCGATCATGGGCCGGGTCGTCGCGGCCATCCCCAGCCCGGTTCTGGGCGGCGCGGGGATCGTTCTTTTCGGCACCGTCACCGCCAGCGGTATCCGCACCCTGTCGCGGGTGGATTACGCCAACAACATGAACCTGATCATCGTCGCGACATCAATCGGCTTTGGCACCATCCCGATCGTGCTGCCTGGTTTTTATGATCAGTTCCCGGCCTGGGTCGAGACGATCTTCCATTCGGGGATCAGCTCTTCGGCGCTGATGGCGATCACGCTGAACCTGCTCTTCAACCACTTCACCTCGGGCAACCCCGATCAGCCCTCGGTCTTTGGCGCGGCTTCTGAACGGACGATCCGCTATGCCGATATCGCGCAGCTGCAGGACGGGGATTATTATGTCAACGGCAAACTTTACGACGCCGAAGGCAATGAGGTACCGCTGATTGCCGTTGGCCATCACTGAAGATGTCCGCAG
The DNA here is from genome assembly GCF_000185925.1 of Paracoccus sp. TRP. NCBI lineage: Bacteria > Pseudomonadati > Pseudomonadota > Alphaproteobacteria > Rhodobacterales > Paracoccaceae > Paracoccus > Paracoccus sp. TRP. The sequence continues at coordinate 17,184 of NZ_AEPN01000021.1, forward strand.
GCGGATTGCAGAGGACCGAGGAGGCGTACCTCCCCGGTCCTTTGCTTTTGTGGCGACTGATTCACGAATCGGATTAGTTAAGATCAATGGGGGGGCGTCGGCTTTGCGACAAAGGGCCCGACTGAAAGTCCGGGCACCAGAACCCACAACTTCAGTTCCTTGCTGGCGCTTTCTGATGAGGGATGTTATTCTGTCTGCGACGCTGTGCGCCCCTTTCTGTGGCTTTCTTACTCAATCGGCTGCGTTTTAAATTCAGCATATTTACAATATCTTATATGCTCATATCCGCAGTTTTCAGCCTGTTTGCATTTCACATGAACCCAGGCCTGAATCCGCCCCGGACAGGCCCTGCCCTGCCCGTCTGATCGGGCTGATCGCGCGGCGGATGAGATGCTCTCCCACCCCCTGCCCGGCTGTCTGGGCAAAAATGCTTGCAACAATGGGTGAATCAAGGAATAGTCACGAAAAAGCGCGGCCAAACGACAAAAACCGTGAACACGCCGCAACCGGAGCAGGCAGATGAGCAAGGACAGCGGTCAGGAAGACCTGAATTCCGTGATCCGTCAACATTCGGAATGGCTGGCGGCGCAGTTGCATGCCCAGCGGGAAAGTCTGTTCCCGCCGGATGCCCACAAGTCGATGCGGAAATTCACCTCGGGCGAGGCAGCGGCGCTGCTCGGGATCAATGACAGCTATCTGCGCAAACTGCATCTGGACGGCAAAGGCCCTTCGCCCGAACTGACGGCTGGAAACCGGCGGCTTTATTCCGCGCAGGATATCCAGGACCTGCGGCAACTACTTGAAAAGACCGCAAGAAAGCCGGGTGACTATCTGCCCGGGCGGCGACCGGGGGACCACCTTCAGATCATCGGGGTGATGAACTTCAAGGGGGGCTCGGGCAAGACCACCACCTCGGCGCATCTCGCGCAGCGGCTGGCGCTCAAGGGTTACCGGGTGCTTGCAATCGACCTTGACCCGCAGGCGTCGATGACGGCGCTGCATGGCGTTCAGCCCGAGTTCGACCTGCTGGACGGCGGCACGCTTTACGACGCTATCCGCTATGACGACCCTGCCCCGATCCGTTCGGTGATCCGCAAGACCTATATCCCGAATCTGGACCTGATCCCGGGTAACCTTGAGCTGATGGAGTTTGAGCACGAGACCCCTCGCGCCCTGTCGCAAGGCAACGCCGGCCTGTTCTTTTTCCGTGTCCGGGAGGCGCTGGCTCAGGTCGACGATGATTACGATGTGGTGGTAATAGACTGCCCGCCGCAACTGGGGTTCCTGACCATGTCGGCACTATCGGCATCGACCGGAGTGCTTGTCACCATCCACCCCGAAATGCTGGACGTCATGTCGATGAGCCAGTTCCTGCGCATGACAGCCGATCTGATGGACGTGATCGCGGAAAGCGGCGCCGATATGTCGCATGACTGGATGCGCTATCTGCTGACCCGCTATGAGCCGACGGACGCACCGCAAAACCGCATCGTCGCCTTTTTGCGCACTATGTATGGCGACAAGGTGCTGAATGCACCGATGCTGAAATCGACGGCGATTTCGGATGCCGGTCTGACCAAGCAGACGCTTTATGAGGTGGACCGCACGGCCTTCACCCGGTCGACCTATGACCGCGCGATTGAAAGCCTGAACGCAGTCAATGACGAGATCGCCCAGCTTATCCAGAAGACCTGGGGGCGTTCATGACCGACAGCAAGAAAAGGCGCATGTCGCTGCTCGATAATCTGGCACAGGCCAGTGCCGGAGGCGGCGTCAGCTCGATGATGACCACCAATAGGGCCCTGCGTTCGGCCCGTGATGCCGTGGACAGCCACCGGATCTGGGAGCTGGATCCCGAGCAGATCACCGATGATCGGGCAGCCGACCGTCTGGACCCAAAAGACATCGACGATCTGCGCGCCTCGATCGAGGCAGTGGGACAAACCGTGCCAATTCTGGTGCGTCGTGATCCGTCTGATCCTGATCGCTATCTGCTGGTCTATGGCCGCAGGCGGCTGGAGGCAGTGCGCGCATCAGAGCGGGTCAGCAAGGTCCGCGCCATGATCGCCGCGATGGATGACAAGGCAGCGCTGAGGGCGCAAGCATCTGAAAACACAGCAAGACGTGATCTGAGTTTCATAGAACGAGCGCTGTTCGCCCAGGAGCTGACCGAGAACGGATTCGGCTCGCAAGCCGAGGTCGCTGAGATCTTGAACGTGACCAAATCGGCGATTTCGATGGCCCTTTCAGTGGCGCGCGCTGTCGGTCAGGACCTTGCCCGCGCGATTGGTCCGGCCCATGGCATCGGCCGTCCGCGGTGGGAAGCTCTGGTCAAGGATATGCAGGCCACGGGGCTTGATACCGCCGAACTGATCGCCATTGCTGAGCGCACGCATCGCGAATCTGGCCCAGATGTTGCCGATCCGTCGGTTGCAGCGTTCGAGGCGGTTACCCGTCGTTTAAGAAAGGCTGCCACCCTGCCCTCTTCGACGACTCGTCCCGCGTCACGGTCGCTGACGCTTGCCGGCAAGGCCGCGGGCCGCGTCACCCGCACCAGGGATGGGCTTCGGTTAGAGATCAGGACCCAGGATCAGGATTTTGCGGACTGGCTGCAGGAACAGGCCAATACCGCATTAGAAGAGCTTCACGCCCGCTGGAAAAATAAGGGCTGAGGAGAGAGCAGTAGTAAAAAGAAAACAGGCAAGGAGGCACGAGCAGGCAAAAGAAAAGGTCCCGCAAAGCATACACCTTACGAGACCCCTTTGATCGTAGCAAATCCAAGGTAGTCGTCGTTGGCGTCAACTGCAAGTCCGAAGTGATTCGCAGTACGGGATTTTTTTGTCTTCGTGATAGAAAAATGGGTTATATTCCCATAACGTCGTTTCGGCGAATGGTGGATGCTGTCCAATTGCAGCATCTTGGACAGCAGGCGCAGCCCCTGCCCGCGCGTCCGGTGGACAAATGGCAGGTATTGCGCGAACTTGCGATAGCTCGCAGCCGATTTGGACTGTCTGACCGGGACATTACGGTGTTGCAGGCTTTGCTTAGCTTTCACCCCGGGAATGAGCTTGCCGCCCCCGAAAAGCTGGTCGTTCATCCTTCAAACGCTACGATCTGCGAACGGCTGAATGGCATGCCCTGTTCGACCATGCGGCGGCATCTCGGCAATCTGATCGATGCGGGCGTAATTCTGCGCCGCGACAGCCCGAACGGCAAACGCTATGTGCGGCGTGGACCAACGGGACCGCATGCCTTTGGCTTTGACCTCTCACCACTCGTGCGTCGCTTTGCCGAAATCAGTGCCGCAGCCGATGAAGTGCGCGCAGAAGAACAACAGCTTGCCGCACTGCGCGAAACCATCAGCCTGATGCGGCGTGATTTGCGCGGACTGCTTGACTACGTAGCTGTCGAAAATCTTCCTTCCCACGCGGATCGCTTTCACGACCTCTTGTCTCTGACCGGTCGTGCTCTGCGCCGCAAGCTGGACTGTGATGAGCTAAAGCAAATCGAAACGCAGCTTCAGCAAGCCCTGGACATGCTGCACGACCAGCTAGAGCCGCCTGCCATCGTGTCCCCAACAGAGGAAATGAGCAGCAATGACATCGAAAATGAGCAGCACTATCAGAATTCAAACTCTGAATCCTATGAATCTGAAAAAGGCGAAAATACTTGTGTGACATCAGCTGAACAGAGACGGATGCCACTTGGGTTGGTACTGTCAGCGTGCCAGGAGATAAGAGGCTATTCATCCGAACCAATTCAGCACTGGACCGATTTCGTAAAGCTTGCCGAGAAAGTCAGACCCATGATGGGGATATGCTCATCTGCCTGGGATGAGGCAAAGCGCAGAATGGGCGCAGAGGAGGCCTCGGTTACGCTTGCTGCAATGCTTGAGAGGTTCGCCGTTATCCGCTCACCAGGGGCATATTTGCGAAGCCTTTCTGCAAAAGCAGCGGCAGGAGCTTTCTCTTCAATGCCCATGGTGCGTGCTTTGGATCGGTGTCTGGCGGCCTGAGTTCACAACTGTGAACCTTGGCGGCAGGCAGGGAAACTGTGTGATTATTCCTGGCATGCTTGATCCACACGCGCCAAAGCTTCGGTATGAACATCCACCACCTGTTGCTCGGTCGCCCTGGTCTTGACATCAGCCCTTCAGGGGAAGGCAGATAGCAACAATAAATGGGAGGAAAGAATGCAGCGCAAACGAGTCACGCTTGGCCAAGTTGCACAAGTTGCCGGGGTTTCGCGGGCTACCGTCTCGCTGGTGGTTCGAAAATCACCCCTGGTCGCTGAGCAAACCCGGGAACGGGTCGAGCAAGTCATGGCCGAACTTGATTACGTCCGCGATATTGGTGCGGCGCGGCTTCGCAATAACAGCAGCCGTACGGTGGGCGTCATTGTACCAAACCTCGTGAACTCATTCTTCACCGAATTTCTGGCTGGCGTCGAACAGGTGATGGGCGAAGAAGATCGCGTTGTGCTGCTTGCCAATAGCCAGGACGATTTGCACCGTCAGCGCGAGATACTTCAGCGGTTTCGCGGCCATGGTGTTGATGGCGTAATCCTGTGCCCGGCAGAGGGGACCAGTGCGGACCTTCCGGCACAACTGCACAGCTGGGGATTGCCGGTGGTGCAGTCGCTGCGTGAAGTAGGACAGGGCAGCACCGATTACGCCGGCGCGGATTATGTCGAGGGTGTTAGATTAGCAGTCCAGCATCTGGTTCACCTTGGACGCCGCCGCATCACCTTCCTCTCGGTCGCTGCAAAAACCTCCGCACGAGAAGAGCGGCTTATCGGTTTTGCCCGTGCTATAGCCGAAACCTGTGCCGAAGATGGCGGCATTGTCGAGACTGATCTAAGTTGGGAGGGTAGCGCCAATTCCGCCGCCGCAGTGCTTGCACTCGACAATCGCCCCGATGCCGTTCTGTGCTTTAATGATATTCTTGCCGCAGGGTTGATGCTGGGTCTGCGCGATGCCGGAGTAGAGCCGGGCCGTGATCTGGCGGTAGTCGGTCTGGACGATCTGCCATTGGCAAAGCTGACCTATCCGCCTTTGACCAGTGTCGCCATGAACCCCGCAGGGATTGGGGCCGCTGCAGCAAGATTGCTGGCACGCCGCCTTGCAGATGCTGATGCCCCGGTTGAACGTTCCATCATAGCTCCACGACTGATTGTCCGGGACAGCAGCGCGATAAACGTGAATTGACTTTTTTCTTCATTTTGTTTTAGAACGATCTAAATTAAGGGAATCGAGGCATCCGCAAGGGAGGGCAGATGTATCAGTTCAACTTCCAGCCAGTACTCGCCAATCTGGATCTGCTGATCCATGGCGCGTGGCTGACGGTGAAACTGTCGCTGATGGCGATGATGCTCGGGCTGATCGTTTCGGTCCTTGGTGCGGTGGCCAAAACCTCGGGCATCCGGCCTTTGCGGTGGATGGCCGACATCTATGTCGAGGTGATCCGGAATACGCCGTTCCTCGTGCAGATCTTCTTTATCTTTTTCGGCCTTCCTGCGGCGGGGATCAGCCTGTCACCGAATGTCGCGGCCTTGGTCGCGTTGGTGGTCAATGTCGGTGCCTATGGAACCGAGATCATCCGCACCGGTATCGAGTCCATCCCCCGCGGTCAGGTCGAGGCGGGCAGGGCGCTTGGCCTGAGCCCCGTGCAGATATTTCGTTATGTCATCATGGTTCCAGCGCTGCGGAACATCTATCCCTCGCTGACCAGCCAGTTCATCTACCTGATGCTGACCTCAAGCGTCGTTTCGGTGATTTCTGCAAATGATCTTGCCGCGGCCGGGGCCGATCTGAGCGCGCGTACCTTTGCCAATTTTGAAATATATCTGGTCCTGACGATCATGTATTTTCTGCTGGCTCTGGGATTTTCGACCCTGTTTGCGGGCATTCGGCGCATCTTTTTCTCTTATCCTGCGAGCCGCTGAGATGATCCGCGCGTTTTCCTCTGCCGACCTCTTCTTCATCATTTCGGCTGTGCGCTGGACGCTGATCCTGTCAGTCATCGCCTTTCTGGGCGGGGCCGTTGGCGGAATGGTTGTCGCATTGGCACGAACTGCACAGGGACGGATGCGACGGCGGGTGGCCGCGGCCTTTATTCAGGTGTTTCAGGGCACGCCTCTGCTGATGCAGCTGTTTCTGGTCTATTTCGGCCTTGCGGTGATCGGCCTGCCCATAGATCCGCTTTTGGCGGCAACTGTGGCGCTGACCCTTCATGCCAGCGCCTACTTGGGTGAAATCTGGCGCGGCGCGATCGAGGCTGTCCCTTCGGGCCAGACCGAGGCTGCGACTGCGCTTTCCCTGTCCTATATCGACCGGATGCGCTATGTCGTGCTGCCGCAGGCGATGCGGCTTGCGACTGCGCCAACCGTGGGTTTCCTTGTCCAGCTGATCAAGGGCACCTCGCTTGCCTCGATCATTGGCTTTACCGAGCTGACCCGGGCCGGACAGATCATCAACAACGCGACCTTCAAGCCGTTTCTGGTCTTTGGCACGGTGGCCGCGCTTTATTTCATCCTGTGCTGGCCGCTGTCGCTTCTGGCCCGGCGTATCGAGGCACGTATGCGGCTGGCTGTCACCCGATGACACGTCCCGCAAGATATCATGAAAGGGAGGAGACCATGAAACTGAACCGCCGCACTTTTGCCGTGCTTGCCGCCGGGGCCTTGGCCATGGGGATGGGCCTGTCCGCCAGTGCCGCCGATCTTGAGACGATCAAGGGGGCAGGGGCCATTCGCATCGGTATGCTTGTCGATTTTCCGCCCTTTGGCGTCCAGGATGTCTCGGGCAAGCCCGATGGCTATGACGCCGATGTGGCCAAGGCGCTTGGCGAATTTCTGGGGGTCCAGGCCCAGATCGTGCCGGTGACCGGGCCGAACCGCATTCCCTATCTGCTTTCGGGACAGGTCGATGTGCTAGTCGCCTCGCTTGGCATCACGGCGGAACGGGCCGAAAAGGTCTCTTTCTCAAAGCCCTATGCAGGGATCAGCATCGCCATTTATGGCGACAGCGGGGTGGAGGTTAAGGACGCAGCTGGGCTTGCCGGACAGTCGGTCGCCGTGGCCCGGGCCTCGACCCAGGATACCGGTGTGACCGAGGTGGCGCCGCAGGGCACCGACATCCGCCGCTTTGACGATGACGCCAGCGCCGTACAGGCCCTGATGTCGGGTCAGGTCAAGCTGATCGGCCTGTCGAACGTGGTGTTCTCACAGCTTACCGGCGTTGCCGGGGACCGTTTCGATAAAAAGTTTGACCTGTCGAGCCAGGTTCAGGGCATTGCGGTCGCGCCGGGATCGGATGCGCTGCTTGAACAGATCAACGCGTTTGTCGAGCAGGCGAAATCCGACGGCACGCTGGACCAGATCCATGAAAAATGGCTGGGTGAGCCGCTTCCCGATTTCGTCAAGAACGCCCAGTGACACCCGCCGCGCGGCCTCGGCAGGGCCGCGCGCCATCCGAAGGGGAGAGAGCAGCTATGACCGAAGCCGCCATCATCATGCGCTCTGTGAACAAATATTACGGTGCCTATCATGCGCTGGTCGACATCAATCTGACCGTTGCGCGGGGCGAACGTATCGTCATCTGCGGGCCGTCTGGTTCGGGAAAATCGACACTTATCCGCACCATCAATCAGCTTGAGCCGATTGAATCCGGCACGATCGTTGTCGACGGGGTCGAGCTGACGGCAGGGGGCGAAAACGTGGCCCGGGTGCGTCAGGATGTCGGCATGGTCTTTCAGTCCTTCAACCTGTTTCCGCATATGACCGTGCTGGAAAACTGCGTCCTCGCACCGATGAAGACGCGCAAGATCCCGCGTGCCGAGGCCGAGGCGACGGCGCGAAAATATCTTGAGCGGGTGCGCATCCCGGAACAGGCCGACAAATATCCCGCCCAGCTGTCCGGCGGTCAGCAACAGCGCGTCGCCATCGCACGGGCATTGTGCATGAAACCGCGGATCATGCTCTTTGATGAACCCACCTCGGCCCTTGACCCCGAGATGGTCAAAGAGGTCCTCGACACGATGATCGACCTTGCCCGCGAAGGGATGACCATGCTGTGCGTTACCCATGAGATGGACTTTGCCCGTGCGGTCGCGGACCGGGTCATCTTTATGGACAAGGGTGTGATCGTTGAGGAAAACGCCCCGGAAGAGTTTTTTAACAACCCAAAGAATGAGCGGTTGCAGAATTTTCTGGGACAGATCGCATGACCCGTCCCCGCGTTCTCGCCCTGGCCGAGATAAAGCCCCCGGAAATGGCTGCGCGGCTTGATGCCGATTATCATCTCATCCACGACCTTACCGAGGCAGCGGATGCCGAGGTGGTCCTGACTGCGGGCAATGTCGGTATTTCGGCGCAGCAGATGGCGCAGCTGCCGGCGTTGCGGCTGATCGCTGTGAACGGGGTCGGCGTTGATGCCGTCGATCTGGCCGAGGCACAGCGACGCGGCATTGCAGTTACCACCACCCCGGATGTTCTGTCGCTTGCAGTGGCTGAAACCGCGCTTGCGCTGGCATTGGCCGCAGGTCGCCGCATTGCCGAGGGCGACCGCTTTGTGCGCGCAGGCAAATGGGCTTTGGGCGGCAAGCTTCCGCTGGGTCTTTCCGTGCTTGAGCGGCGCGCGGGCATCCTCGGCTATGGCCGCATCGGGCGGCGGCTCGCCGATCTGCTGCGTGGCATGGGGATGGAGGTTCTGTATACCGCTCGCAGCGAAAGGGCAGACAGTCCCGACACCTTTCGCCCCGATGCGCTGATGCTGGCGCAAGATTGCGACCTGCTTTTTGTGACCGCAGCGGGGGGCAGCGAGACGCGCGGCCTTGTCGATGCCAAAGTGCTGGCTGCGCTGGGGCAGGGGGGGATTGTTGTCAATGTCGCACGCGGCCCGGTGGTCGAGACTGCCGCACTTGTTGCGGCGTTGAATGCCGGGACCATCGCCGGGGCCGGTCTGGATGTTTTTGATGATGAGCCGCATGTGCCGCAGGCACTACGGGACGCGCCAAATTGCGTGCTGACCCCGCATATCGGTTCGGCCACTGCCGAGGCGCGACGCGCCATGGCGCAGCTGGTTCTGGACAATATCGCGGCTTATTTCGCAGGCCAGCCGCTGCTTACCCCCTATGAGGTATAAGATGCGCTACCTTTGCATCGGTGAACCGCTGGTCGAGTTCACAGCCCGTCGCGATGCCCCTTCGACCTTTGACCGGCGCGCCGGGGGTGACACGCTGAACAGCGCGATTTATCTCGCGCGGCTTTTGCCTCCGGGTTCGGTCGGTTACCTGTCGCGCCTTGGCGATGACGCGATGAGCATATGGCTGCGCAACGTCATGACGACCGAAGGTATCAGCGATCTGTGCTCGACCGAGGCGGGCGGGCGTCCCGGGCTCAGCTTCATCTCGACCGATGCGAGGGGTGAGCGCAGCTTTCTTTATTGGCGCGAACAAGCCCCGGCGCGGCGCATGTTTCTGAATGGCGGGGACGCGCGTGATGCTGTCGCCAATGCCGGAACCGTTCTTCTGTCCGGGATCACTCTGGCGATCCTTGAACCTGAAAGCCGCGAACAGCTTTTCTGGGCACTGGAGCAACGCAGCGGGGCAGGGGGGCGCATTGTCCTTGATACCAATTATCGCCCCGCGCTTTGGCCCGATGTTGCGACGGCACAGGCGGTGATCGGGCGGGCAGCTTCGCTGGCAAGCCTGATCCTGCCCTCGCTTGACGATCTGGCGGGTTGTTTTGGCGCTACTGATCCTGCCGCTGCGATGAATGCGCTGACCAGCCTTGGCGGGGCCGAAATCGCCCTGACCACCGGGGGCGGTGAGGTGATGTATCGCCCGCCCGGCCAGGACGCGATCCAGACCTATCCGCTGCCGCCCATGGTCGCGGCTGTCGATACCACAGGTGCGGGCGACAGCTTCAACGCCGGCTGGCTTGTCGCGCGGGATGCGGGTCTGCCCCCTGATCGGGCGGTGGCTTTGGCGGCGCAGCTTGCCTCGGTCGTCGTCACACATCCCGGCGCGGTGATCCCGTGCGATGCGATGCCCGATCTGGGGCTGAGGATCAGCGCATGAACTCGGGCTTTGATGCCGTGGCCGCTGCGCAAGCTCTGCTAGCGGTTCATCGCGGTGCGGCGCGCTTCCCGGGTTTAGTGCCGCCGCCCCCTGATCCAGACGCGGCCTATGCGGTTCAGCGCCATGTCATTCAGGGGCTGGGCAAAGCGGGCGCGTGGAAAATGGCGCTTCTTGCCGGACGGGACCGTCATGCGGCCGCCTTGCCGGGGCGGATGGTCTGGCCCGCAGGGGTCAGACTGCCACGCTTGCCATCAGATGCCTGCATCGAGGTCGAAACGGCACTGATCCTTGGTGCTGATCTGCCCGCAGGCGTGTCTGCATTGACGGCGATGGATGCGATTGCTGAGGTCAGATTGGCCTTTGAGCTGATCGCCCCGCGCCTTGCCGACCGCAGAACGGCAAGCCCGCTTGAGCTGATGGCTGACGGGTTTGCCTCGGCCGGGATCGTGCTTGGCGATCCGCTGCCCGGCTGGCGCGACGGGATGCGCGATCCGCTGGGGATCACGCTCTGGCTCGACGACCGGCAGGTTACCGCGCCCGAAGTGGCAGCGAGCCTGGCCGAGGCGGTGGATTTTCTGGCCTGGCTTTCCAGTCACGCGGCTGCGCAGGGGCTGCCGCTTGGCCGGGGTGACGTGATCATCACCGGGGCGCGGATCGGGCCGCTGCCCCTTGGCGATGCGCGGACAGCCCGGGCAACAGTGGATGGGGCAGGGGTGTTTGCCCGTCTTACCTGAACCGGCCTATTGCATTAGCACCGGCGCGGGCAGATAGCGGCCATTCAGATAGGCCGGTGCCGCCGAGGCAAGCGCCTCAAGCTGTCCCAGCACCTCGGCGTGGCCGCGCGCATTCAGTATCTCGAACGGTCCGCGCGGGAAGTTCAGGCCCAGCTTCAGCGCGGTGTCGATACCTTCGCGCGTGGTGCCACCCTCGGCCAGCAACCAGCCTGCTTCGTTGACCAGGGCGGCCTCGATGCGCAGAACGATGGCTTCCGCGTCCGAGGGGGCGGGACCGGGTTGTCCGGGATGGATAAAGCCCCGGCCGGTCTTGCGGCCCAGATTGCCCTCGGCGACCTGTCGCCGCAGCGCGTCAAAAACGTGATAACGCGGATGACCCTGCATCGCCGTTGCAAGGCTTTCGGTGGCCGCCAGATTGATATCGGCACCGACCAGATCTATCAGCCCAAAGGGACCCAGCCGATAGCCAGCCGCCTGCATTGCTGCGTCGATTTCGGCCGGGTTGCGGCCCTCTTCCAACATCGCCAGTGCCTCGCCATAGAATGGCCGGGCACAGCGGTTGACGATAAAGCCGGGCCGGTCGGGACATTGGATCACCGTCTTGCCAGCTGCCTCGGTCAGGTCGCGGGCGCGGGCAAGCGCAGTGGGGGCTGTGCCGGGATGGGCAACCAGTTCGACCAGTTTCATCACCGGTGCGGGGTTGAAGAAATGCAGCCCCAGCAAGCGTTCGGGCCGGGCAAGCTGTTCGGCCATGGCCTCGACCGACAGCGAGGAGGTATTGGTTGCCAGCACCGCATCGGGTGCAACCACCGCCTCCAGCGCGGCAAAAAGCGTGCGCTTGACCTCCATCCGTTCGACCACCGCTTCGATGGCCAGATCGGCTGTACCCATTGCCTCGGGACCCTCAACGATGGTGAGACGGGATAAAATCGCCTCCATTTCGGGCTCTGTCAGCTTGCCGGCCTGAACCCTGGGTGTCAGGGCGGCGCGCAAACGGCCGGGTGCGGTCGCGCGTGCCTCGGACATGGCATCGGTCGCCAGAACGGCAAAGCCTGCGGCTGCATAGGTCTGGGCAATGCCCAGACCCATCGTGCCCAAGCCGATGACGGCAATGGTGGTCATAGCGGAACCTCATTTTTTTCACATATCATGCCGGCCGCGCAAAATCTTTCAAGTTTGAAATTTTAAACTTGAAATGTTTCCGATTCGCAGGCAGCTTTTCTTCAAGGGTCGTCGTTGCACGGGGAGGTGCCGGATGAAAATCTTGTGTATGGGTGGGGGACCTGCGGGCCTCTATTTCGCCATCTCGATGAAACTGCGCGACCCGTCGCATCAGATCACGGTGCTGGAGCGGAACAAGGCCAATGACACCTTTGGCTGGGGCGTGGTTCTGTCCGACGACGCGCTGGGGCGGATGCAAAAGAACGATCCCGTCAGCACCGAGGCGATCCGCAGCCATTTTGCCTATTGGGACGATATCGCCGTCGTACATGACGGCGTGCGGACCGTTTCGGGCGGGCATGGCTTTGCCGGTATCGGCCGCAAGCAGATGCTGATCCTGCTGCAAGAGCGTGCCCGCGAACTGGGCGTCGATCTGCGGTTTGAGGCCGAGTTCCGCTCGGCCGAGGAATATCGCAAGGAATATGACCTCGTCGTAGGGTGCGACGGCATCAACAGCCTTGTGCGCAAGGAATATTCCGATGTCTTCCAGCCCGACATCGACCTGCGCCGCTGCAAGTTTATCTGGCTGGGCACGCATCAGAAATTCGACGACGCCTTTACCTTTATCTTTGAACGGACCGAGCATGGCTGGGTCTGGGCGCATGTCTATCAGTTCGATGACAACACCGCGACTTTTATCGTCGAAACCCTGCCCGAGACCTGGGACAAGCTTGGTTTTGCCGACATGTCCAAAGAGGAATCGGTTGAAACCTGCCGCCGGATCTTTGAACGTCATCTCGGCGGCCATGAGCTGATGTCGAATGCGGCGCATTTGCGCGGCTCGGCAGTCTGGATCCAGTTTCCGCGCGTCATCTGCGAAAAGTGGTATCACGAGAATGTCGTCCTGATGGGCGATGCGGCAGCCACCGGGCATTTCTCGATCGGTTCCGGCTCGCGACTGGCCTTTGACAGCGCCATCGCGCTGGCTGAATACCTGCATTCCGAACCAACCATGGAGCGCGCCTTTGAGCGCTATCAGGAAGAGCGCCGGGTTGAGGTTCTGCGCCTGCAATCGGCGGCGCGCAACAGCCTTGAATGGTTTGAGCAGGTCGAGCGTTACCTTGACATGGAGCCGGTGCAGTTCGCTTATTCCCTGCTGACCCGCTCGCAACGGATCAGCCATGAAAACCTGCGCCTGCGTGATCCTGAATGGCTTGGTCAGGCCGAGGACTGGTTTCAGGAACGCGCAGGCGGGCAAAAGGGACGGCGGCCGATGTTCGCGCCTTTCAAACTGCGCGATATGCAATTGGAAAACCGCGTCGTCGTCTCGCCTATGGCGCAATATAAGGCGGTGGACGGCTGTCCGACCGATTGGCACTTTGTCCATTATGCCGAACGTGCCAAGGGTGGCGCGGGGCTGGTCTATACCGAGATGACCTGCGTTTCGCCCGAGGGGCGGATCACCCCCGGCTGTCCTGGCCTCTATGCCCCCGAACATGAGGCGGCGTGGAAACGCATCGTCGATTTCACCCATGCCGAGACACGGGCCAGGATCTGCATGCAGATCGGTCACTCGGGTCGCAAAGGCTCGACCCAGGTCGGGTGGGAGGACGCTGACCGCCCGCTGCTCTCGGGGAACTGGCCGCTGCTTTCGGCAAGTGCGATCCCGTGGCAAGACGGGAACGCGGTACCCAAGGCCATGGACCGCGCTGATATGGACATGGTGCGCGATCAGTTCGTCGCCGCGACGCGGATGGCGGCGCGTGCGGGCTTTGACATGGTCGAGCTTCATGCCGCGCATGGCTATCTGATCTCAAGCTTCATCTCGCCGCTGTCGAACCGGCGCGAGGATGAATACGGCGGCAGTCTTGAAAACCGGATGCGCTATCCGCTTGAGGTATTCCGTGCCATGCGCGCGGTCTGGCCAGACCAAAAGCCGATATCGGTACGTATCTCGGCTAATGACTGGGTCGGCGATGAAGGCGTGACACCCGAAGAAGCGGTCGAGATCGCGCGGATGTTCTCGGATGCCGGTGCCGATATCATCGACGTATCGGCCGGCCAGACCAGCACCGGGGCGCGGCCCATCTATGGCCGGATGTTCCAGACCCCCTTCAGCGACCGTATCCGCAACGAGGCGGGGCTTGCCACCATGGCTGTCGGCAATATCACCGAGGCCGATCAGGTGAACGGCATCCTGCTGGCTGGCCGGGCCGATCTGGTCTGTCTCGCCCGACCGCATCTGACCGATCCTTACTGGACGCTGCATGCGGCCATCGAGGCCGGGGACGACGCGACGCAATGGCCCTTGCCCTATCTGGCGGGCCGCAGTCAGGCGCTGCGCCTGCGCAGCCGCGCACAAGAGGCAATCCGGGTATGACATCGGTCGCGGGGAAACGGGTGCTGATCACCGGAGGCGGCACCGGCGTCGGTGCCGATCTGGCGCGCGCCTTTGCCGGGGCAGGGGCCGAGGTGGTGATCTGTGGTCGCCGCATGGCGCCCTTGCAGGCGGTCTCGGAACGCACCGGCGTCCGCGCTGTCACCGCCGATGTGACGGATGAGGCCAGCGTCAAGGCGATGTTCGCCGAGGCTGGCCCCTGCGATATCGTCATTGCCAACGCCGGGGCGGCGGACAGCGCGCCGTTGGGCCGTACCTCGCTTGACCAGTGGAACGCCATGCTGGCGGTGAATCTGACCGGCACCTTTCTGACCTTTCGCGAGGGGTTGGCGCAACTGCCCGGCTGGGGCCGGCTGATCGCCGTTGCCTCGACCGCCGGGCTGCGCGGCTATGCCTATGTCGCGCCCTATGCGGCTGCCAAACATGGCGTTGTTGGTCTGGTGCGCAGCCTTGCGCTGGAGGTGGCGAAAAAGCCCGTGACCGTGAACGCGCTTTGCCCCGGTTTCCTTGAGACCGAGATGACCGAACGCTCGATCGCCAATATCGTGGACAAGACCGGGAAAAGCCGCGATCAGGCGCTTGCCGCCCTGACAGCGACCAATCCGCAGGGACGGCTGATCCAGCCTGCCGAGGTCAGTGCCGCGGCGCTGTGGCTTTGCGCCCCGGGGTCAGAAGGGATCAACGGTCAGGCCATCGCTATCGCGGGGGGTGAGACATGACCGACCCTCTGTCAAAGCGGCGGCTGAAACTGTGGATCCGCCTTTTGGGCGTTACCCGCGCGGCCGAGGGTGAGCTGCGCGAATTCCTGCGCCTGCGCCATGACACGACATTGCCGCGTTTTGACGTGATGGCGGCGCTGTATCGTCGGCGCGAAGGTATCACCATGGGTGAGCTTAGCCGGATGCTGCTCGTCTCGAACGGCAATGCGACGGCGGTGGTGGACCGGCTGGAAAAGGACGGGCTGGCGCGGCGCACCCCATCCGAAACGGACCGGCGCACGGTGCTGGTCGCGCTGACGCCCGAAGGGCTGGCGGCCTTTGAAGGCTTTGCCGCCGATCACGAGGCCGAGGTGAACCGCATCTTTGCCAACCTGACCGAAGAAGACATCGACCAGCTCACCGAGATCCTCAAACGCATGGGAGGCGCGAAATGACCGAACTGGCCGGGCTGAAACCCCAGCATTTCCTGTGGGAGGTGCAGGACCGCATCGCCACCATCCGCCTGAACCGCCCCGAGCGAAAGAACCCGCTGACCTTTGAAAGCTATGCCGAGCTGCGCGATACTTTCCGCGCGCTGCCATATGCCACCGACGTCGATGTGGTGGTGCTGGCCTCGAACGGCGGGAATTTCTGTTCGGGCGGGGATGTGCATGACATCATCGGCCCGCTTGTTGGCATGGATATGAAAGGGCTGCTGGCATTCACCCGCATGACCGGTGATCTGGTCAAGGCGATGATTGCTTGCAGCAAGCCGATCATCGCAGCGGTCGACGGGATCTGCGTCGGGGCGGGGGCGATTCTTGCCATGGCCTCGGATCTGCGGCTGGCGACGCCCGAGGCGAAATGCGCCTTTCTTTTTACCCGGGTCGGGCTTGCGGGCTGCGACATGGGTGCCTGTGCCATGCTGCCGCGTATCATCGGTCAGGGCCGCGCGGCCGAGCTGCTTTACACCGGCCGGGTGATGAATGCCGAGGAGGGCCACGCCTGGGGCTTCTGGAACACCCTGCACGAGCCGGGCGCGCTGGAGGACGCTGCCCAGACCATGGCGCGGCGTCTGGCTGCCGGGCCGGTCTTTGCCCATGGCATCACCAAGACCCAGCTTAATCAGGAATGGAGCATGGGGCTTGAGCAGGCCATCGAGGCCGAGGCGCAGGCGCAGGCGATCTGCATGCAGACCCGCGACTTTGAGCGCGCCTATCGTGCCTTCGTCGCCAAGGAAAAGCCGGTGTTTCAGGGGGACTGACCGGCAGAAGCCAAGGGCTGCTCATACGAGATGGGAACGCGCAAGATGGACAAGAGCTTTCTGGACTGGCCGTTTTTCGAGGCCCGCCACCGTGAACTGGCAGCGGCGCTCGAAGATTGGAGCGTGAAGCATTTGCCCGCCGATCACGGCGACACCGACGCTGCCTGCAAGGGGCTGGTCGCCGCGCTGGGCCAGGCAGGGTTCCTGCGTCACAGCGGTGCGAACGAGGGTGAGCGGCTGGACGTTCGCAGCCTTTGCCTGATCCGCGAAACGCTGGCGCGCCACGACCCTCTGGCCGATTTCGCCTTTGCCATGCAGGGGCTTGGCATGGGGGCGGTCACGCTGTTTGGTACGCCAGACCAGCGCAAATGGCTTGAGCGGACCCGGGCGGGACAGGCAATCTCGGCCTTTGCGCTGACCGAGCCGGGCGCGGGTTCGGATGTTGCCAGCACCGCGACCACGGCCGAGCGCACCCCCGGCGGCTGGCGGTTGAGCGGCGAGAAAACCTATATCTCGAACGGCGGGATTGCCGATCTGTATGTGATCTTTGCCCGTACGGGTGAGGCGCCGGGTGCGCGGGGCCTGTCGGCCTTTCTGATGCCCGCCGACAGCACCGGACTGTCGGTTGCCGAACGGATCGAGGTGATCGCCCCTCATCCGCTGGCGCGGCTGAAGCTCGCCGGGGTCGAGCTGCCCGAGGCGGCGCTGATCGGCCAGCCGGGTGAGGGGTTCAAGATCGCCATGTCCGTCCTTGACGTCTTTCGCCCGACCGTGGGTGCTGCGGCGCTCGGCATGGCGCGGCGTGCGCTTGATGAGGCGCTGGCGCGGGTCGCCCGCCCGCGCGCCGGTGGCGGTACGCTGGCCGATTACCAGATCGTACAGGGCCATCTGGCCGATATGGCGCTGAAGGTCGATGCGGCGGCGCTGCTGATCTATCGCGCCGCATGGACCAAGGATCAGGGCGCGACCCGCATTACCCGCGAAGCGGCCATGGCCAAGCTTTATGCCACAGAGGCTGCGCAAGAGGTGATCGATACCGCCTTGCAGCTGCATGGCGGGGACGGGGTGCGCTGCGGCAGCACGGTCGAGGCGCTTTATCGCGATATCCGCGCCCTGCGCATCTACGAAGGGGCAAGCGACGTCCAGCGGGTGGTCATCGCGCGGAGTGTGCTAGCATGATCTATCGCCGCCGTATCCAGATCGAATTCAACCATTGCGATCCGGCGGGGATCGTCTTTTACCCCCGTTACTTTGAAATGCTGAACTCGGTGATCGAGAATTTTTTCGCCGAAGTCCTGACCTATCCCTTTACCCGCATTCATATCGAGGAAAACTGCGCCGTTCCCACCGTGCGTATCGAGGCGAGCTTTCATGCCCCCTCGCGTCTGGGTGAGATCGTCGAATTCACGCTGGCGGTCGAAGATGTCGGCCGCTCCAGTGCAAAGCTGGCTCTTGAGGCAAGTGCGGGCGGCCAGGTCCGTCTGAACTGTGCCTCGACCCTTGTATGGGTTAAGCCCGAGGGCCGCGCGGCGCCCTGGCCCGAGCCGATCCGCCGCAAGATGATCGCGTTCATGGAGGCAAGCGATGGTGCATGAGGTTCTGCATCCGAAAAACTGGAAGGCGACGCCGGGATATTCCAACGGCGTGGCCGCTACCGGACGGATGGTGTTCACCGGTGGCATGATCGGCTGGAACGATCAGCAAGAGTTCGAGACCGATGATTTCGCCGGACAGGTGCGCACGGCGCTGCAATCCATCGTCGCGGTTCTGGCCGAGGCCGGCGCGCGCCCTGAACATCTGGTGCGCCTGACCTGGTATGTGACCGACAAGCGCGAATATCTCGCGGCGCTCAAGGATATAGGCCAGGCCTACAAGGATGTCATTGGCCGACACTACCCGGCCATGGCTTTGGTTCAGGTCGTGGCCGTGGTCGAGGACCGGGCCAAGGTCGAGATCGAGGCGACCGCCGTGATCCCCGCCTGACAACAACAGCATGTCCGCGGGCCAAGGCACGTCAAGATGTCCGCCCGCCCAACAGGGAGACAGAAAATGACCGGCAATCCACCGCTTGGACCCTCGGCCCATGTCGATACTTTTCCACGCGACAACCTGCCGCCGGCCGAGCTGTGGCCGCAGCTGTTGCTCGATGGTTTTGATTATCCCGAATACCTGAACGCCGCGGTCGAACTGACCGACCGCATGGTCGAAAAGGGCTTTGGCGACAATTTCGCGCTGATCGGCAATGGCCGTATCCGCAGCTACAAGGAACTGACCGACTGGACCAACCGTATCGCTCATGCGCTGGTCGAGGATTTCGGCGTCAAGCCCGGCAACCGGGTGCTGATCCGCTCGGCCAACAACCCGGCGATGGTGGCCTGTTGGCTGGCCGCGACCAAGGCTGGGGCGGTGGTCATCAACACCATGCCGATGCTGCGCGCGGGCGAGCTGGAAAAGATCATCGACAAGGCGCAGGTCACCCACGCGCTTTGCGATACCCGGCTGATGGACGAACTGGCGCTGGCCGCCAAGGACAGCCGCTATCTGAAAACCGTGGTCGGTTTTGACGGCTCCGCCAATCACGATGCCGAACTGGACCGCGCGGCCCTGTCCCATTCCGTACGGTTCGGGGCAGTGCGCACCGGGCGGGACGATGTGGCGCTGTTGGGTTTTACCTCGGGCACCACGGGCGAGCCCAAGGCGACCATGCATTTCCACCGCGATATCCTGATTATCGCTGATGGCTATGCCAAAGAGGTATTAAACGTCACGCCCGAGGATGTGTTTATCGGCAGCCCGCCTTTGGCCTTTACCTTTGGTCTTGGGGGGCTTGCGGTCTTTCCGCTGCGCTTTGGCGCCTCGGCGACCTTGCTAGAGAATGCAACCCCCGCGAACATGATCGAGATCATCCAGAAATACCGCGCCACCATCTGCTTTACCGCGCCGACCGCCTATCGCGTGATGATGCAGGCAATGGACCAGGGGGCGGATCTGTCCAGTCTGCGTGCCGCCGTCTCGGCGGGCGAGACGCTGCCCGCTCCGGTCTATGATGAATGGATGGCGCGGACCGGCAAGCCCATGCTCGACGGTATCGGTTCGACCGAGATGCTGCATATCTTTCTGACCAACCGTTTCGGGGATAGCCGGCCCGCTTGTACGGGCCGCCCGGTCAAGGGCTATGAGGCCCGCATCATCGGTCCGGACGGCAAAGAGGTACCAGCGGGTGAGACGGGACGGCTGGCGGTGCGCGGCCCGGTCGGCTGTCGCTATCTGTCGGATCACAAGAACCAGCGCGCCTATGTGCAGGATGGCTGGAACCTGACCGGCGACAGTTTCTGGCGCGACGAACAGGGCTATTACCACTTTGCCGCCCGTACCGACGGTATCATCGTCTCATCGGGCTACAACATCGCCGGTCCCGAGGTCGAGGCGGCGTTGCTTGCCCATCCCGATGTTCTGGAATGCGCCGTGGTAGGCGCCCCCGACGAGGCGCGTGGTCAGATCGTCGAGGCGCATGTTGTTCTGCGCTCTGGTGTCCTGGCGGATGAGCTGATGATAAAATGCCTGCAGGATCACGTGAAATCCGTGATCGCTCCGTTCAAATATCCGCGCCGCGTGGTCTTTACCGAGGGTTTGCCCAAAACCGACAGCGGCAAGATCCAACGCTTTCGCCTGTTGCAGGGGCGGGTGTGACAAAGAACGGATGCGGGCTGGAAAGGCGTTGCAGCCCGCGACCGCATCATAAAAACATGTGACGACAATCGTCGCTTCAAACAGGGAGTCCAAGATGAAACTGAAAAGGTTGCTGATCTGCGGCGTTGCGGCCGTGGCCCTTGCGGGGGCTGCGCAGGCCGAAGGCGTCAAGGTCGGGATGATCACCACTCTGTCGGGCGGCGGTGCCGGTCTGGGCGTCGATACGCGTGACGGCTTTCTGCTGGCGCTGAAAAATGCGGGCGATGCCGCCAAACAGGTCGAGCTGGTGATCGAGGACGACCAGCAGAAACCGGATGTCGCGGTTCAGATCGCTGACAAGATGATCCAGTCCGAACAGGTGGACGTGCTGACCGGCATTGTCTGGTCTAACCTTGCCATGGCGGTGGTTCCGGCAGCGGTGGCGCAGGGCAAGTTCTACCTTTCGACCAATGCCGCGCCGTCGCAGCTGGCCGGTGCGGGGTGCAACCCGAAATATTTCTCGGTCTCGTATCAGAACGACAACCTGCATGAGGCGGCTGGCGCCTATGCGACCGATGCCGGCATCGGCAAGATGTTCATCATGGCCCCGAACTATCCGGCCGGACAGGATTCCCTGTCTGGCTTCAAGCGTTATTATAAGGGCGAGGTTGCCAACGAGGTTTATACCCAGGTCGGTCAGACCGACTATGCCGCCGAGATCGCCCAGATCCGCAACAGCGACGCGGATGCTGTGTTCTTTTTCCTGCCCGGGGGCATGGGCATCGCCTTTATGAAGCAATATGCCGAATCCGGCGTCGGCAAGCCGGTGATCGGCCCTGCCTTCAGCTTTAGCCAGGACATCCTGCCTGCGGTCGGGGATGCGGCGCTGGGGGTCAGGAACACCGCGCAATGGTCGCATGATCTTGACAACCCGGCGAACAAGGCCTTTGTTGAAAGCTTCCAGGCGGAATATGGCCGGTTGCCCTCGCTTTACGCGGCGCAGGCCTATGACACCGCGAACCTGCTGCTTTCGGCGGTCGCCAAGGCGGATGTGGCGGATGCCGACGCCTTTCGCGCGGCCCTGACCGAGGCCGATTTTCCCAGCGTACGCGGCAAGTTCAGCTTTGGCCCGAACCAGCACCCGATCCAGGACTACTACGTTCGCGAGGTGGTGAAAGAGAGCGATGTTCTCACCAACAAGATCATCGGCCCCGCCATGACCGATCATGGCGATGCCTACGCCGAGCAGTGCAAGATGTAAGCTTGGCCGGGTCGGGTCCCTGCGATCCGGCCCCCCGGCAAATCGGGAGAGAGTACGGTGATGCTTCTGGCCGAGCAGGCGCTGAACGGCCTGCAATACGGAATGATGCTGTTTTTGATGGCGGCAGGGCTGACGCTGGTTTTCGGCGTCATGGGCCTGATCAACCTTGCCCACGGATCGCTTTACATGACCGGCGCTTTTGCCTGTGCGGCGGTGGCGGCGGCCACCGGCTCGTTCTGGCTGGGGCTGGTCGCCAGTCTGGCCGCAGCGGCGGCGGCAGGCGCGCTGGTCGAGGTCGCGGTGATCCGCAGGTTATACGCCCGCGACCATCTTGATCAGGTTCTGGCAACCTTTGCGCTGATCCTGATCTTTTCCGAAGGGGCGAGGTGGCTCTTTGGCTCGTTCCCGCTGTATCTCAAGCTGCCGCCGTCGCTGTCGGGCGCGGTGGTGCTGCCGGGCGGGCTGCATTATCCGCTGTTCCGGCTGGTCATCATCGGCTTTGGCGCTGCGGTGGCAGTGGGGTTGTGGTGGCTCATCACCCGTACCCGGCTGGGCATTCGCATCCGCGCGGGCGAGGCTGACCGCGAGATGATCGGCGCTTTGGGCGTCGATATCGCCCGGCTCTACACCATCGTCTTTGCGCTTGGCGCGGCGCTGGCGGGCTTTGCCGGGGCGCTGGTCGGCTCGATCCAGTCGGTGCAGGTCGGTATGGGCGAGCCGGTGCTGATCCTTGCCTTTGTCGTGGTGGTGATCGGCGGTATCGGTTCGATCAAGGGCGCGTTTGTCGGGGCGCTGCTTGTCGGGATGACCGACACGCTGGGCAAGGCGCTTTTGCCCGGGCTTTTGTCGCAGGTCGTCGAGGCATCAAGCGCCAAGACCGTCGGCGCCTCGCTGGCCTCGGTGCTGATCTATGTGCTGATGGCCGTGGTGCTGATCATGCGGCCGCAGGGACTTTTCGGGGCAAGGGGCTGAACCATGGGCGAACTGCTGAACCGCGACGCCATCATCAATCTGGTGATCTTTGCCCTGCTGGTCGCCGTGGCGCTGGGTGCGCATCTGGCCGGGGATGGCTTTACCGTCACGCTGGCAACCAAGGCCGCGATATTCGGCCTTGCCGGGGTCGGGCTGAACCTTGCGTTGGGCTATGGCGGACTGATCTCGTTCGGGCATGCCGCCTTTTTCGGGATCGGGGGCTATGTGACCGGCATCCTTGCCAGCCATGCCAGCAGCGGCATGCCGGTCGTGACGCTGCCCTTTACCATCATGGGCAGTAACGAGATGCTGGGCATCTGGCCTGTGGCCATGCTTGCGGGCGGGGTGGCTGCACTGGCGATCGGGGCGCTGTCGCTGCGCACCTCGGGCGTCTATTTCATCATGGTCACGCTGGCCTTTGCGCAGATGCTTTACTATTTCGCCATCAGCTGGTCGCGCTATGGCGGCGAGGACGGGCTAAGCTTTTACGTCCGCAACACGTTCCCGGGGCTGAACACCTTTGCCCCGATCCAGTATTTCGCCATCTGTGCCGTGCTGCTGGCGCTGGCGCTGGTCTTTACCGCTGTGGTTACGCAGTCGCGCTTTGGCCTTGCCTTGCAGGCGGCGCGGCAGAACAGCCAGCGCGCCGTCGCGGTCGGCATCCGGCCCTATGCGATCCGGCTGACGGCCTTTGTGCTGTCGGGGATGATCGTCGGCCTGGCGGGGTCGCTTTATGCCGACCTGAACCGCTTTGTCAGTCCGGCCATGCTGTCCTGGCACATGTCGGGCGAGATCATGGTCTTTGTCATCCTGGGCGGAGTCGGGCGCCTGTGCGGTCCGGTGGCCGGCGCGGCGATCTATATTCTGCTGGAGCATGTTCTGGGCGGGATCAGCGATTACTGGCAGGCGCTTCTGGGTCTGCTGCTGCTTGGCATCGTACTGTTTGCACCCGGCGGCCTGATCGGCATTGTCACGCGGAGGGGCCGTCATGCCTGAGCCCAAGCTGAACGAACCCATTCTTGAAATCCGGGGCCTGCGCAAAGCTTTTGGCGCGCTGGTCGCCACCGATGACGTCAGCCTTGATCTGCGCCCGGGCGAAATTCACGCCCTGATCGGCCCCAACGGCGCCGGAAAATCCACGCTGATCAAGCAGATCGTCGGAGAGATCCGGCCCAACTCCGGCTCCATCCGGTTCGAGGGGCAGGTGATCGACGGGCTTGATGCCGCCGCGCGGGCGCGGTTGGGGCTTGCGCGCAGCTTTCAGGTGTCATCCGTGATCCCGGATTTTACCGTGCTGCAAAACGTCATGCTGGCGGTTGCCGGGGCCAGCGGTGCGGTGTTCCGCTTTCACCGCCCGGCGCTTTCCGATCGCAAGCTGACCGAGCCGGCGTTGTTCCATATCGAGCAGGCCGGCCTTGCCGACCGCCATCTGGTTCAGGCGGCGAAGCTGTCGCATGGCGAGCGGCGCAAGCTGGAAATCGCAATGGCGCTGGCGTTGCGGCCGCGCGCCTTTCTGCTGGATGAGCCGATGGCGGGTATGGGGCTGGAGGGCGGGCGCCAGCTGACCTCGATTCTGTCCGAGCTGCGCAACGAGGCCCCGATCCTGCTGGTCGAACATGACATGGACGCGGTCTTTGCGCTGGCCGACCGCATCTCGGTGCTGGTCTATGGCCGTATCATCGCCACCGGCAGCGTGGCCGAGATCCGCGCCAACCCCGAGGTGCGGCGCTCTTATCTGGGAGAGGACGCATGACCCGGCTGCTGGAACTGCGCGACCTGACGGCCTCTTACGGTCCGGTGCAGGCGCTCTTTGGCATCTCGCTTGACCTTGACGAAGGGCAGGTGGTGGCGCTGATGGGCCGCAATGGCATGGGCAAGACAACCACTATCCGCTGTATCAGCCGCCTGCTGCCCCATTCCGGGGGTGAGCTGCGGTTTGCGGATCGTGACCTTGCGTCCCTGTCGGCTCCGCGGGTGGCGCGGCTGGGTGTCGGGCTGGTGCCCGAAGGGCGGCGCTGTTTCGGTCCGCTGACCGTGGCCGAAAATCTGACCGTTGCCGCGCGGCCCGGCCCCTGGGACATGGCGCGGGTCTGTGCACTGTTCCCGCGCCTGCAAGAGCGTATGGGCCAGATCGCGCGCACCCTGTCAGGCGGAGAGCAGCAGATGCTGGCGATTGGCCGCGCCCTGATGACCAACCCGCGGCTTCTGATCCTTGATGAGGCGACCGAGGGTCTGGCCCCGGTGGTGCGGCAAGAGATCTGGGCGGGCGTGCGTCAGCTCAAGGCCGAAGGGCTGTCGATCCTGCTTGTGGACAAGTCACTTTCCGAGATTGCATCGGTTGCAGATCGCGCAGTGGTTGTTGAACGTGGCGCGACGGTCTGGCAAGGCGGTATCACCGACCTCACGCCGGATCTGACTGATCGTTATCTAGGAGTGTAAAAAGTTATGGCAATCTATCGTGGTATGAACCGGCAACAGCTGGATGCGGCCTATAACAACTCGGCCCGGGTTGCGGATTTCCCGGGGCTGATGCGTGAATTGCGTGCCCGCAGCGAGGTGTTCTATTCCACGCAGGATTGCCGCCGGGACCTGCGCTATGGCACCAGCGCCCGCCAGACCTATGACTGGATTTCGTGCGGCAAGCCGAATGCGCCGGTCTTTGTCTTTATCCACGGCGGCTATTGGCAGAACTGCGTCAAAGAGGATTTCGCCTATTCCGCCGCCGGTCCTCTGGCGCATGGCTATGACGTGATCCTGGCCGAATACACGCTGGCGCCCGAGGCCTCGATGACCCGGATCGTGACCGAGATCGGTCAGCTTCTGGACCATCTTGTCCCTCAGATCGCCGGACGGCCGCTGTGTCTGTCCGGTCATTCGGCGGGCGGGCATCTGGCCGCCAGCCATCGCAGCCATCCCGCCGTGACCCGGGTCATGCCGATCAGCGGGCTTTACGATCTTGAGCCGATCAGCCTTGGTCAGCTGAACGACAATCTGCGCCTCACTCCGGAAGAAATCGCTGCCTACAGTCCCCAGCATCACATCGGCCCCGGTGCGCCGATGCTGATCACGGTCGGCGGTGGAGAGCTGCCCGAACTGATCCGCCAATCCGACGAATATGCCGCCGCCTGTCAGCAGGCGGGCGAACAGGCCGGGCTGCTGCATGTCAAGGATTGTGACCACTTTCAGGTGCTCGACGATCTCGCCGATCCTGCCGGTGCGCAACTGACCGCCCTGACCGCAAGGCCCTGACCCGTATCATGAAACCGGCCGCCTGACCGCAGGTGGCCGGTTTCGCATATTGGCGGGACGGGGGATCAGGTCGCTTTCCTGCCGTCGCTGTTCTGACGGGAAAGCTGCGCCTCAAGCGCCTCGGCGAAACGGTCGAAATCCTCGGCAAAGGCGGTCAGCCGCGGTTCGGCCCAATCCGAGACCACCTCTCGGATCAGCTCGTGTTTGACGCGCTGGATCTCGGCAAAGATGCGGTCGCCCGACTTGGTGCGTCGCAGGACTGCGCGGCGCGCATCCTCTTGCGCAACCTCGCGGATCAGAAAGCCTTGCCGGACCAGTTCCGCCACCAGCCGGCTGGCGCGTGAGGGATCAATGCGCAGCTGTCGGGCGATATCGCCAACCGAAACCTCGGCCGAAGGGTCAGGCCCCTTGCTGCCCGGCTGCCCGGGCACCAGCCCCAGCGCATCGAGGTCAGAAATATCCAGCATTGGCGCGACGTTCTGCAAGGCAAGCCGACCAATGATACGCCGCCTGATCAGCGTGCGCATCCGCCCCATCGCGGTCGAGATGCGGGCGATCCCCTCTGTCCGGCTGGTGTCCTGCATCATTGCCTTTCCGCTGACTTTCCTGCGGCTAAATATGTGCTATTGACATATATATGCCAAAGTCACATATTCTGCAACGCATAGTTTTGGTCCGCGACCGGTTTCGTGGCGTTCAGTCAGGTTTTTCCAGTTATGTTACAATCCGCAGCACCCGGCCCCGCCGGGATCGGCCATCGGCGCCGTACGATCATTTTTTGTTTCCTCATGCTCAGCATGTTCATGGCGACGCTGGACAACCAGGTTGTTTCGACCGCGTTGCCGACCATCGTGGGCGAGTTCGGCGCCATTGAGCGTTTTGGCTGGGTTGGCTCGGCCTATCTGCTGGCACAGGCGGCGATCATGCCGGTTTATGGCAAGCTGGGCGATCTGTTCGGGCGCAAATATGTGATGATCTTTGCGGTCGCGCTTTTCACGCTTGGCTCGGTCGTTTGCGGGCTTGCATGGTCGATGAACAGCCTGATTGCCGCGCGGGCCTTTCAGGGGCTGGGCGCGGGCGGGATCATGGTTTCGATCTTTTCGATCAACGCCGACCTGTTCGAGCCGCGCCAGCGCGCACGGTATCAAAGCTTTTCCAGTCTGGTGCTGATGGCCTCGGGCTCGGTCGGGCCGACGCTTGGCGGCATGATGAGCCAGCATCTGGGCTGGCGCTCGATCTTTCTTATCAACTTGCCGATTGGGATGGTGGCGCTGCTGGGTCTTGCGCTGCTGCTGCCGCAAAGAAGGCCCCAACGCCAGCCCAGGGTTGATTATCTGGGCGCGCTGACGCTAGCCGTCGCGATTGCGGGGATCGTGCTATGGGCCGACAGCCAGTCTCTGTTCGGCTCGCTCACCTCGGTCCCGGCGCTGGCGCTGCCGGTGATTTCAGCCGGGGCTCTGGCGCTGTGGCTGGCGATCGAGCGCCGGGTGCCCGAGCCTATCATCCCGCTAAACCTGTTCCGCGACCGCAACTTTTCGCTGTTGCTGATCGTCGCGGCCACCAGTGGCGGTATCGCAATCGGCATGGTCAATTATCACGCGCTGTTCTTGCAGATGACAACCGGGTTGTCGCCGGCGTCGGCGGGGCTGTTCTTTATCGCCGTCACCACCGGGATTGCCATCGGCTCGCTGACGGCGGGGCGGCTGATCTCGGCCACCGGGCGTTACAAGCCCTGGCTGGTGCTTGGCCTCAGCCTGGCGCTGGCCAGCCTGACCGGGCTTGCCAGTCTGCCGCTGCATGTGCCGTTCTGGGCGGTCGCAGCATTGCTGATGGGGCAGGGCATGGCCATTGGGCTGGGCCAGCAGGCGCCGATTATCGGCGTGCAGATTGCATCTCCGTCCCAGGATGTGGGTGCGGCGACAGGGGCCGTGACCCTGACCCGTATGGCAGGCGCATCGCTTGCGATCTCGGTCTATGGGGCCATCCTGTCGGACCGGCTGGGACAGACCACCATCCATGGCGCTGGCGCGCTGGCCGAGATGACGCCTGATCGGATGTCGATGCTGGCCGCCCCGCAACGCGAGGCAGTGGCAGCGGCGTTCCGCGACGCTTTTGTCTGGGTATATCTGTCGGCGGTAGTGATCGCGGCGGTCGGGCTGTTGGCGGCCGCGATGCTGCGCCCGACGATGCTTGCCCCCAGTCGACCTGCCGGACCTGTCATGGGCGGCGTGCGGCCCGAGCTGGGTGCGGCCCCGATCGCCCATTCTTCGCGATAAAGGGCCACACCGGCACGGGGCCGCACCGGCGCGCCTTTGCTGCCCTGTTAAGCCGCGCGGCGCAGCCGGGTCGCGGCTGCCTCGGCCAGATCAATGAGCAGGGTCCGGCTTTCCTCCCACCCAAGGCAACCGTCGGTAATGCTTTGGCCATAGACAGGCGGCGCGCCGGGAACCAGATCCTGCCGGCCCGCGACCAGATTGCTTTCCAGCATCAGGCCGCGAATGCGATGCTCGCCCCCGCGGATCTGGGCCGCGACATCGGCGCTGACCTCGATCTGCCGGGCCGGGTCCTTGCTGCTGTTGGCGTGGCTGGCGTCGATAACGATGCCCGGATCAATGCCAGCCCGCCTGGCGGCCTCGGCAACCTGCGCGACATGGGCGGTGCTGTAATTCGGCCCGTCATGACCACCGCGCAGCACGACATGGCAGGCGTCATTGCCGGTGGTGGTGGCGATGGCGGCGCGGCCTTCGGCGGTGATGGCCGGGAAGCTGTGCGGGCGCGCGGCCGAGCGGATCGCATCCAGCGCCACCTGCACCCCGCCATCCGTGCCGTTTTTGAACCCGACCGGACAGGACAGCCCCGAGGCAAGCTGGCGATGTATCTGGCTTTCGGTGGTGCGTGCGCCAATTGCACCCCAGGCGATGAGATCGGCAAGGTACTGCGGCAGGATCGGGTCCAGGAATTCGGTCGCCGCTGGCAGGCCCATGCGGTTGATATCCAAAAGCAGGCGCCGGGCCATCGGCAGACCGTCCTCGATCCGGTCCGAGCCGTCCAGATGGGGGTCGTTGATCAACCCCTTCCAGCCGACGGTCGTACGCGGCTTTTCGAAATAGACCCGCATGACGATCTCCAGCCGGTCGCCAAGCGCGCGGCGCAGCTCGGCCAGACGTGCGGCGTAATCCAGCGCCGCCTTGGTGTCGTGGATCGAGCAGGGCCCGGCAATGACCAGCAGACGCTCATCCTGTCCCGACAGAATGGCACGGATCGCAGCGCGGCTGTCAGCCACAGTACGCGAGATGGCCTCGTCCCGGGGCAGGGCGGCCGCCAATGCGGCTGGCTCGGGCAAAGGGCGAAGGGTGACGATATGCAGGTTTTCGGTCTGGATGGTCATGGTTCTTTCCTGGAGAGAAAGGCCGGACCGGAAGCGTATCAAACAGAAAAGCCGCCGGTCTGGCCAGCGGCTTCGGGGTTTGTGATCGCGCCTGAGCGCTACACGGCCACCCACGTCCGCTGGGGACAGCGGAACCAATAAAACGAGGTGGTGTAGGGCTTCATCTGCGACATGCCTTCTGCATAGCCGCGCCGTAACCGCTTGTCACGCGAAATCTGATGGGAACAGTCTGCCAGATATCTGCGTCATTTCCTGCAATCTACGTGTTCAGGATTTTGAGCAATTCAGGTTGAGAATCGTCCGGCCCTGCGCCAGATCTGTCAGCCGGCGCGGATAGGCGGCGGCATGGATCGGCGGGGGCAGGATGAATTACCCGGACACGCAGCTTTTGATTGATGGAACCTGGCGGCCGGCGCGCGATGGGCGTGGCCTGCCGGTGTTGAACCCGGCCACGGGGGCCGAGATCGGCCGCGTCGCCTGTGCCGGTATCGCCGATCTGGACGAGGCGCTGGCCGCCGCGAACCGCGCCTTTGCGGAATGGCGGCTCAGCTCTCCGCTGTATCGTTCGGATCTGATGCGCAAGGCGGCGGCGCTGCTGCGTGAGCGGGCCGAGGTGATTGCCGCGATCATGGTGGCCGAACAGGGCAAGCCATTGGCTCAGGCCCGGATCGAGACGATGGCCGGGGCCGAGATCATCGAATGGTTCGCCGAAGAGGCGCGGCGCTGCTATGGGCAGGTCATTGCGCCACGTATCCCCGGCGTGACCCAACTGACGGTGAAAGAGCCCTTGGGCCCCGTCGCGGCCTTTACCCCGTGGAATTTTCCGATCAATCAGGCAGTTCGCAAGGTTTCGGCGGCGCTGGCAGCAGGCTGTACGATTATCGTCAAGGCGGCCGAGGAAACGCCCGCCTCTCCGGCTGAGCTGATCCGTTGCTTTGTCGATGCGGGTGTACCGGCGGGGGTGGTGAACCTTGTCTATGGCGACCCGGCCGAAATTTCGTCCTATCTGATCCCGCATCCGGTGATCCGCAAGGTTTCGTTCACCGGTTCGACGGCGGTGGGCAAGCAGCTTGCCGCGCTGGCCGGGCTGCATATGAAGCCAGCGACGATGGAGCTGGGCGGTCATGCGCCCGTGCTGGTCTTTGACGATGCCGATGTCGAGGCGGCGATCTCGGCCATGGCGGCGTCCAAGCTGCGCAATGCCGGGCAGGTCTGCATCTCGCCCACCCGTTTTCTGGTGCAGGAGGCGGTGGCGGATCGTTTTACCGAAGGTTTTACCGCCACGCTTGCCTCGGCCAGGGTGGGGCCCGGAACCGACCCTGACAGCGCCATGGGTCCGCTGGCGAACGAACGCCGGATCCCGGCTATCGAGCGGCTGATCCGCGATGCGCTGGATCGCGGCGCGCGGCTGGCGACCGGGGGTAAGCGGATCGGCAATAAGGGCTGGTTCTTTGCCCCGACCGTGCTGACCGATGTGCCCGCCGATGCTGCCGTAATGAACGAAGAGCCCTTTGGTCCCATTGCTGTCATCAACCGTTTCCGCACCGATGACGAAGCATTTACCGAGGCGAACCGGCTGCCTTACGGGCTGGCCGCCTATGCCTGGACACGCAGCTCGGCGCGGGTGCAGCGTTTGCAGGATGAGGTTCAGGCGGGGATGCTGACCATCAACCATATCGGGCTGTCGCTGCCCGAGGTGCCTTTTGGCGGCATCGGCGATTCCGGCATGGGGACCGAGGGCGGGTCCGAGGCGATCAACGCCTATCTGCAAACCCGCTTTGTCACCCGCAAGGGTTAAAGATAGGGCGGCGTACAGGCCGAGACGACGACCGCCTCTCGGTCCGGGATATTGCGAAAGCGGTGCGGCTGGTTCGACGCGAACAGATAGCTGTCGCCGCTTTCAGCACCCGGCTTTGATCGCCAACGGTCAATTCGACTTCTCCGGCGATGACGATGCCGCCCTTGCTGCCGTGATGGGCCAGCATGGTCTCGCCGGTATCGGCGCCGGGTTCATAGCGTTCATGCAGGATTTGCAGATTGTACAGCCGCGAGGTCAGGTCGCGCAATTCAGCCGGGGTAAAGAAGGGCTGCGGGCTTTGCGGCAGATCGGGTTCAAAGAATTCGGACATGGTGACGCTTAGCCCGCTAAGGATCTTGCGCAGCGAGGCGACCGAGGGGCTGGATCGTCCAGTCTCGATCATCGAGATCTGGCCATGCGGCACGCCCGAGGCTTCGGCCAGCTGCCGCTGGGACATGCCCGCAGCGGTGCGCAATTCCCTGAGCCGTGCGCCGGCGTCGAAATCGCTCATCCTTGCCCCTATCCTTTTTTGCGCAGCTTATCAGGGCGGGGTGATGCGTTCCAACTCCATACCGATACGAGATTTCCTGAAAATCTATGCTCAATATATCGAGCATGAAATAAGCCGATTCCATCAGTTCGGAGATCTGGACATGGAATCAACGCAGTTGAGCACCCCCGTCAGGCGGCGGTCGCGCGCGCGGGGTCGGTACGCGGGATATCTATGCCGTCTGGGCCGGGAATGCCGGGCTATGGACCGCCGAGGGGCGGCGGATGCTGGGTTTCGCCGCCGGGATTGCCGTGACCAGCACCGGCCACCGCCACCCTAAGGTGATCGAGGCGGTTCAGCGCCAGATGCAGGCCTTTACCCATACCTGCTTTCATGTCGCGCCCTATGAAACCTATGTCGATCTGCCCGAGCGGCTGAATGCCCTGACCCCCGGTGATTTCGCCAGGAAAACCATGCCTGCCACCACCGGGGCTGAGGCGGTCGAGAATGCGGTTAAGATGGCGCGTGCCTTTACCGGGCGTTCGGGGGCGATCGCCTTTAACGGTGCTTTCCATGGGCGCATGTTGCTGGGCATGGCGCTGACCGGCAAGGTTGCGCCCTATAGCAGGTTTCGGCGCCATGCCGCCCGTGGTCCATCACGGCCTTTTCCCCAACCCATGACCAGGGTTTCGGTTGCGCAGGCAGTCGCGCATCTTGAGGCGCTTTTCGCCTCATCCGCCGATCCCCGCCGTGTTGCCGCGATCATCGTTGAGCCGGTACAGGGCGAGGGCGGGTTTAACATAGCTCCGCCCGAGTTTCTGGCAGCGCTGCGCCGCATCTGCGACACCCATGACATCGTGCTGATCGGGGATGAAATTCAGGCGGGTATGGCGCGGACCGGGCGCATGTTCGGTTTTCAGCATTCCGGTATCGCGCCGGATCTTGTGACCATGGCCAAGGGTCTGGCAGGGGGCGTTCCCTTGCCGGCGGTGACGGGCCGGCCGGGATCGTCGATGCGCCGGCCCCCGGCGGATTGGGTGGCACCTATGCCGGCAACCCTCTGGCAGTTGCGGCGGCGCTGGTAGTGCCGGAGGTGATCGCGGCCGAGGATCTCTGCGCCCGTGCCGAAGAGATCGGTCTGGCGATCCGGGCGGTTACAAAAGCTCGCCGGGCGCTTCCCTGCTATCGGTGACGTGCGCGGGCTTGGCGCGATGAATGCGTTTGGGCTGGTGCGGACAGATGACCCCAGCCAGCCCGATCCGCAGCTGACCGCCGTCATTGTTGCCGAGGCCGAGGCGAGGGGGCTGATCCTGCTGTCTTGCGGCACGCGTTACAATGTCATCCGCCTGCTGCCGCCGCTGACCATCCCCGAGGATCAGTTGTCCGAGGCGCTGGACATCCTTGAAGCCTCGATCGAGGCGGCATTGGTCCCGGCCTGATCATCAAGACCTTCGCCGTCCCGCGCCATGCGGACGGCGATCCAGTCCCGAAAGGCGGCCAGCGGTTTCAGCCCCGATTTGCGGGTGGGCCATGCCAGCCAATAAGCGCCGCTGCCCGGCACCCCCTGCCGCAGCAGCGGCGCAAGCCTGCCCTCGGCGATTTCGACGCGGGCCAGATAATCGGGCAACAGCGCCACTCCCAGACCCGAGATCGCCGCCTGAATCATCATCGAGAACTGGTCCATCATCATCCCGTTCAGCGGCTGGGGCGGTGGGGCGCCCTGTCCGCGAAACCATGCCTGCCACGCATCGGGTCGCGTCGGCAGCTGCAACAGCACCATCCCGGCCAGATCGGCGGCGCAGGCGACCGGCCGGCGGGCCAAAAGCCCGGGCGCGGCGCAGGCGGTCAGTCTTTCATCGAAAAGCTTCAGATGCTCGGCCCCGGGCCAGTCGTCCTGGCCATAATAGATCATCGCGTCAAAGGGCTCTTCATCAAAGCTGAAGCGGCGAAAGCGGGTCGTCAGGTTGATCGAGACGCCGGGATGTGCCGACAGGAAATCGGGCAGGCGTGGCGCAAGCCAGCGCGTGGCAAAGGTCGGCAGCACCGCCAGATCCAGGCTGCCGCCATCGGGATTGGCTATCAGCGACATGCTGGCGCGCTGGACCAGATCCAGCGCCGCTGCAATGTCGCGGAAATAACGCTCGGCCGCTTCGGTCGGGGTCAGGCGCTTTTTGTGGCGGATAAACAGGGGCTGGCCCAGCTGTGCCTCAAGGCTCTGCAAAAGGCGGCTGACGGTGCTTTGCGTCAGCCCCAGATCCTGCGCCGCCCCGGTGACCGAGCCGGTGCGCATCACCGCGTCAAAGGCCAGCAGCAGGCTGAGGTTGGGAAGAAAGCGTCTTTGCCGCAAGAACATTCATCCTATGCATGAACTAATGAGGATTATCCATTTTCCGGCCGGGTTTGAAAGCGGTAATGAATAAAGTGACAGCATTATTGCATGAGGCATGACGTGACGACGAAATCGCATAAGGGCGGCGCCTTTTCCTGGTCCGATCCGTTCCTGCTTGACGATCAGCTGACCGAAGAAGAGCGGATGATCCGCGACACCGCTGCGGCTTTTGCCGCCGACCGGCTGGCTCCGCGGGTCGAGGCGGCTTATCTCAATGAGGAAACCGACCCCGAGATCTTTCGTGAGATGGGGGCGTCGGGCCTTTTGGGCGTCACGGTTGACGAAGCTTACGGCGGTGTCGGCGCCTCTTACGTCTCTTACGGCCTTGTCGCGCGCGAGATCGAGCGTATCGATTCGGGCTATCGCTCGATGGCCTCGGTACAAAGCTCTCTCGTCATGTTCCCGATCGAGGCCTATGGCAGCGAAGAGCAAAAGCAGAAGTACCTGCCCAAGCTTGCCACAGGCGAATTCATCGGTTGTTTCGGCCTGACCGAACCTGATGCGGGTTCGGACCCCGCTGGCATGAAAACCCGCGCCCGCAAGGTTGACGGTGGCTATGTGCTGAACGGGTCCAAGATGTGGATCTCGAACGCGCCCATCGCCGATGTCTTTGTGGTCTGGGCCAAGTCCGAAGCCCATGGCGGCAAGGTGCGTGGCTTTGTGCTGGAAAAGGGCATGAAGGGCCTGTCCGCCCCCAAGATTGAGGGCAAGCTGTCCCTGCGCGCCTCGATCACTGGTGAAATCGTGATGGAGGATGTCGAGGTTGGCGAAGACGCGCTGTTGCCCAATGTCGAGGGGATGAGCGGCCCCTTTGGCTGTCTTAACCGGGCGCGCTATGGCATCAGCTGGGGCGCGATGGGTGCGGCCGAGGATTGCTGGCACCGTGCCCGCCAATACGGGCTTGACCGCCACCAGTTCAACCGCCCGCTGGCCGCGACGCAGCTTTACCAGAAAAAGCTGGCCGATATGCAGACCGAGATCGCGCTGGGCCTGCAGGCCAGCCTGCGCGTCGGGCGGCTGCTTGATGAGGGCAGGTTCGCGCCCGAGATGATCTCGATCATCAAGCGCAACAACTGCGGCAAGGCGCTGGATATCGCCCGCATGGCCCGTGACATGCACGGCGGCAACGGCATCCAGATCGGCTATCACGTCATGCGCCATGCGCAAAACCTTGAGACGGTGAACACCTATGAGGGCACCCATGACGTGCATGCGCTGATTCTTGGCCGTGCCCAGACCGGCATTCAGGCCTTTTCCTGATGGCAGAGCCGGCACTCAGGGGGCTGCGCGTCGTCGAACTGGCGCGCATCCTTGCCGGACCGTGGATCGGCCAGACCCTGGCCGATCTGGGTGCCGAGGTGATCAAGGTCGAGGCGCCCGAGGGCGACGACACCCGCCGCTGGGGCCCACCTTTCATTGAGCGGGCGCGCGCCGATGGTACGACCGAACGGGTCGCGGCCTATTTCCACGCCGCCAATCGCGGCAAGCGCTCGGTCACCTGCGATTTCAACGATCCCGCTGATCTTGAGCGTCTGCGGGCGCTGATTGATCAGGCAGATGTGGTGGTCGAGAACTTCAAGCTGGGCGGCCTGCGCAAGTTCGGCCTTGATTACGAAACGCTGTCGGGGCGCAATCCCCGGCTGATCTATGCCTCGATTACCGGCTTTGGTCAGGATGGCCCACGCGCCGCCCAGCCGGGCTATGATTTCCTGATCCAGGGCATGTGCGGCATCATGGACCTGACCGGAGAGCCGCAGGGCGAGCCGCAAAAGGTCGGTGTCGCCTGGATCGACATCTTTACCGGCCTTTACGGCGTGATCGCGGTACAGGCGGCGCTGGCCGAACGCCAGCGTTCGGGCCTTGGTCAGCATCTGGACCTGTCACTGCTGGATTGCGGGGTGGCGGTGCTGGCCAATCAGGCGACGAATTACCTGTTGGGTGGGGTAGTGCCGCATCGGCTGGGCAATGCCCACCCGAATATCGTTCCCTATCAGCTGTTCCCGGCCTCGGACGGGCACCTGATTATTGCCTGCGGCAATGACCGCCAGTTCTCTGCCCTGTGCCGCGTGCTTGGGCTGACCGGTCTGGCGGACGATCCCGATTATGCGACCAACCCCGCACGGGTTGCAAATCGTGTCCGGCTGGTTCCGTTGCTGTCGGATGCCACCCGTCTTCGGACCCGGGCAGATCTGATCGCCGCGCTGGAGGGGGCAGGTGTCCCCGCCGGTCCGGTCAATGATCTGGCCGAGGCGCTGGCTGATCCGCAGGTTCAGGCGCGTGGTCTGCGCGTCGCCCCCGAAGGCATCGCCGGTCTGCGCAGCCCCTTGCGCTTTTCGCGCAGCCCGCTTGTTACCGACCGTGCCGCCCCGTCCTTGGGCGAGGGCGAATGGCGCTTTGAAAGCTAGTCGCTGCCGCGCCGCCCTTCACGAAAGGCGGTGCGGCAGCTGCTTGGGGTCTGGCCGGACATGGCCCGGAACAGGCGCGAAAACTGCGCCTGATCGCTGAGGCCTAAGCGATAGGCGATCAAGGCCAGCGACAGACCTCCGGCATCTCGCGGGGCCTTCAGCCGGGCCTCGCGGATGAATTGCACCACCGTGGTTTCGATATCGCCAAACAGGTCGTGCAGATCGTGTTTCCAGATGCCGCAGGCGGCTGCCACCGTCTCGGGCGCCAGCGAAAGGTCGGTGAGCTGGCGCAGGACAACATCCTGCGCACGCTTAAGATGGGCGGCGCGGATGACGGTGGCCGCCCCGCTGTCGACCTCGGCATGTCGGTCAAGCGCCAGCAGCTCGATCAGATGCCGGCCAAGAACCTCGGCTGCGGCGGGGTCCGTCGGTATGGCATGGGCGCGGTGCACCGTCTTGGCAAACAGCCCGCCCAGTCCCTTGCGCCCGTCAAAAAACGTGGCGCACAGCCGTTCAGCCAGCGCGCTGCGCGCAATCTTCATCACCAGCAGATCGTTGCGGGCCTGACAGGCAAAGCGATAGGGTTCATCCCCGTGTCCGATGATAAAGCCGCCCGGCGTGCAGGTGATGTCGCGGCCAGGCTGGCGAAACAGGACCGGCACAAGGCTGGGAATGGTGACCAGATATTCCCCGGCCTCGCCCTGACGGATCAACCCCGGCACCCGTTTGTAACAGGTGGGCTCGGTGCACAGCCGCGACAGCGAGACACGACCGGTGCTGCGCCGCTCTAGCCGACCCTGAAAGGTACCCGGGTCCCGATAGCTGAGCTGTGGCGGAAAATAAGTATCCGCGATGAGGGCAGACCGCTGCGCCGCGCGTTCGGTTGGCGCAGCGGTCGGCGTTGCTGTAGCTTTCAACGGCCATGATACGCCTCCCCGCATCGACTGGACGCTTCGTGGCGCGCAGGACCCGTCGGGCAAAAGAAAACTCGCATACCGGGGTGGGGGATTGCCCATCTGCGCCCGATCCTGCCGTGCGGATGGGCGGTGGTGCACGCAAGACAAGTTTATCTGCACCCCGCGCCAAGACCGCCGCCCGCCTGCGGCGCAACATCGGCTGATCGGAAAGATGTCGCGTCAGACGGCACCCCGCGGAGATCATCGTGGACAGCCCTTTCGGCTGTCCTGCTGCGCGTGCCTGTGCGGCCCAGACAGGGAGCAGCCATGACCAGACCCCATCATCCTGTCGGTGGTGCGCGGCGTTCTGGCAACCGGGCAGCGCGAGATGACGCTGACGCTGGAGCAGACCGCGCGCAGCTCGGCCTTTAACCTTGCGCTTGGCTATTTGACCGCGCTTTTCAACCACACGCCCGAAATGATCCGGCAATGTCAGGACATCCCGATCTATCTCGGCAGCCTGATCCCGGCGATGAAATCGGCGGCGCGCTTTTTTTAGGCGATATCCACGAAGGCGATCTGATCCAGCATAACGACCCCGCATATGAGGGCAGCCATATCATCGGCACCTGCATGTATTACCTGGGTTTCCACGAGGGTGAGCTGGTGTTCTGGCCGGTCTGCAAAGGGCACCTGACCGATGTGGGCGGCCCCGTTCCCGCAGGCTGCAACCCCAACGCGACCGGGATCTTTGCCGAAGGGTTGCGTATCCCTCCGGTTCTTGGATCGTGGCAAGGGAAGGGGCCGTCCCAGGCCCCGCCCATCAAGCAATCACAATAATCACACAATCAGAACAGACAGGGAGCTTCGGCCATGGCTGGATCTTTGGATAATTCACAGGAGTTGGAGTTTTCGGATCGGCCTGTGCCAGCCGATCAGCGCATGGGCCGGCTGCCGCTGACCATGGTTGCTCAGCCGTGTTCTATCTGGTTATCGCTGCCTCACTGGCGCTGGTCTATGGCGCAAGAAATGCCATCACCGGCCTTGTGCTGTCGGTGCTGACCTACGCGGCGGTGAATGCGGTGCTGGTCCGCCATGCGATCCGGACCGGGCTTAGCGTCTCGTTGTTCTCGCGCATTCTGCCGGGTCGCAGCGGGGCGGCGGTGGCGACGCTGATCTTTTTCGCGACTGACATATATTGCGCGGTATTCGAGGGCCCGGTGATCGCAGTGGCGCTGATCTTTGGCTAGATCCGGAACCGGCTTGACCAGTTCAACTGGGTGCTCTGCCGTTCTATCTTATCGGCCTTGTGGCGGCGTTGTCTTATGCGGTGCGCTCTGGCCGGATGGCGGCGCGGCGGGCACTGTCCTGATCCCCGATGCAAGGCCGGTTGCGTGCGGCCGGTCTTGCTGTCAGATTCGGCCATCGGAGGAGCAGCAGAGGCCCAGGCCATGTCCCGCAGTCACGGGGTCCAGATGCGGATCGAGGACCCGGCGTCGCGCAAGGCGGCGTCGGGGCGCTGGTGGCTGGTCTTTGGCCTTGCCGTCGTTGCGGCGATCCTTTGGCTGGGCACCCAGCTTGCCTATCAGCATTACTTTCGCCAGGGGCAGGCGCGCGCCGCCACCGCGCTGCGGCTGACGGTGAATGCGCTGACCGCCGATCTGGCGCGCTATGAGGTGGTGCCGCAACTGGTCGCCGATCTGGACCTGATCCACCAGCTGGCCGCCGATCCCGGCAATGCCGCTCTGCGCCGCCAGACCAATGAATGGCTGGCCGAGCAGAATGAGGATGTGCAGGCCTCGGATATTTATCTGATTCTGTCCGACGGCCAGACGATCGCCCATTCGGGCTATCTGGGCCCGGCAAGCTTTGTTGGTCAGAATTTCAGCTATCGACCCTATTTCATTGATGCCATGGCGGGCGGACAGGGGCGTTTTTACGGCATCGGCACGACTTCGGGCATCCGGGGCTATTTCTTTTCGGCCCCGGTGCTGGATCAGCAGGGCCGGGTCGTCGCCGTGGTCGCAGTCAAGATCGGCGTTGACCGGATCGAGGCCTCGTGGCGCGGCAACCAATACCGGGTGCTGGTGACCGACCCCGAGGGCACGGCCTTTCTGTCCTCAGAGCCAAGCTGGCTTTACCATAGCATCCAGCCCCTGACGGCCGAGCGGCTGGCGCGCAGCGAGTCCTCGCGCCGCTATGCCGGGACTCCGCTTTCCGAACTGCCGGTTGAGCGGCTGAACTTGCATGGCGTGCCGATGTTCCGCCTGCCCCCCGCTTTGAGCGATGAGGTTGAGCGTAGCCACGACTATATCGTTGCCTCGGAGCAGATGCCGGCGGCGGGCTGGACCGTGCATGTGCTGACCGACAGTGCTGACCTGCGGGCCGAGGCGCGGCTGGCGATGATCAGCCTGTTGCTGCTTTTGTCGGTGGCGGGCTTTGGGCTGATGATGTGGCGCCAGCGCCGTGCCCAGGCGGCCGAGCGGCTGGCCATGCAGCAATTCGCCACTGCCGAGCTTGAACGCCGGGTGATCGAGCGCACGGCCGCCCTTGCCCGCGTCAACGGCCAGCTTGAACAAGAGATCGCCGAACGCCGCGCCACCGAGGCCGAGCTGCGCGCCGCGCAAGCCAGTCTGGTACAGGTCGGCAAGCTGGCGGCGCTGGGGCAGATGTCGGCCTCGCTCTCGCATGAGATCAACCAGCCGCTGGCGGCGGCGCGCAACTATGCCGACAGCGCTGCCATCCTGATCGAGCGGGGCGATTATGCCCGCGCCCGCGACAATATCGTCCAGATCCTTGCTTTGGTTGACCGCATGGCCGCCATTGGCAAGCACCTGCGCCACGCGGCGCGCAAACCGGATGAGCGGCTGGGGGCGGTCACGCTGGCTTCGCTGATCGACGAAACCCGTACCATCGTCGCCGCGCGTCTGGCGAGCAGCGGGGCGGAGCTTGAACTGGACCTGCCGGCCGATCTGCCGCCGCTGCGCGCGGGGCCGACGCGCCTGCAACAGGTGCTGGTCAACCTGATCACCAATGCCGCTGATGCCGTCGAAGGGGGCGCGGATCGCCGTATCACCCTGTCGGCGCGGGCCGGAGGCGGGCGTGTCGCCATCCGCGTCCGCGACCGTGGTCCCGGCGTGCCCGAGGCCATTGCCGCACGGATTTTCGACCCGTTCTTTACCACCAAGGGGATGGGGGCCGGGCTGGGTCTGGGCCTGTCGATCACCGCCAATATCGTGCGCGACTTCGGCGGCGAGATCACCTGCCGCAATGCCGAGCCGGGGGCCGAGTTCTGCGTGACCCTGCCCGCCGCCGCCGTTGACGAGGCTGCCGCATGACCCCGCGCGTGCTTTTGGTCGAGGATGACGAGCAGATGCGCAGCTCGACCGCGCAGGCGCTTGAGCTTGCCGGTTTCGCGGTCGAGACGCAGGCATCGGGCGAAGAGGCGCTGGCGCTGGTCGGCCCCGGTTTTTCGGGCGCAGTGGTCAGCGATATCCGCATGCCTGGTATGGACGGGATGACGCTGCTTGGCCGCCTGCATGAGATTGACGCCGAAATTCCGGTCATCCTTGTCACCGGCCATGCCGAGGTGCCGCTGGCGGTCGAGGCAATCCGCGGCGGGGCCTATGATTTCATCGAAAAGCCCTTTGTGGTGCAGGAACTGGCGACCGTTATTCGCCGTGCGATTGACCATCGCGGTCTGGTGCTTGAGAACCGCCGGCTGCGCGCCGTGGCCGGCAAACGTGACGATGTCGAGGCCCGTTTGCCCGGTCGCACTCAGGTCATGGTCGATCTGCGCTATCGGCTGCGCGCAATCGGGGCCTCGGACACAGATACGCTGATCATCGGGCCGACGGGCGCGGGCAAAGAGGTGGTGGCGCGTGCGCTGCACGACATCTCGCCCCGGGCGGGACGGCCTTTTATCGCCATCAACTGCGCGGCTTTGCCCGAGGCGCTGATTGAAAGCGAGCTTTTCGGCCATGAGGCGGGGGCGTTTCCCGGTGCGCTGCGACCGCGTTACGGCAAGTTTGAACACGCGCGCGGGGGCACCGTACTGCTTGATGAAATCGGTTCGATGCCGCTGGAACTGCAGGCCAAGCTGCTGCGGGTCCTGCAAGAGCGGGTAATCACCCGGCTTGGCTCGAACGATCCGGTGCCGCTGGATGTGCGCTTTATCGCAGTCAGCAAGGTCGATCTGCAGGATGTGGTCGCACAGGGTCGTTTCCGCGAGGATCTGTTCTGGCGACTGAACGTCGCGGTTTTGCATGTCCCGCCGCTGTCGGCCCGGCGTGAGGATATCCCGCTGCTCTTTATGCAGCTTCTGCGTGAGGCGGCCGCCCGCCATAACCTGCCCGAGCGTGAGGCACCGGCGGTCTTTCTGTCGGGCCTTGCGGCGCGGGAATGGCCGGGCAATGTGCGCGAACTGCGCAATCTTGCCGAACGTTTCGTTCTGGGTCTTGAAAACGCCGATCTGGACCCGGCGGGGCAGGGCGCGCGCCTTGCCGACCGTGTGGCCGAGTTCGAGCGCAGCCTGATCGCCTCGGCCATCGCCGCCCATGGTGGCAGGCTGCGGCCGGTCTATGAAACGCTTGGAATTTCGCGCAAGACGCTCTACGAAAAGATGCAGAAATACGGGCTTGATCGCCGCCTGATTGTCGATGCCGTCGAAGAGGATGGCGGCTGATTGCCTGGGATGGGTGGAAATCCACCCATTATTGCCGCGGCATGTTACCTGTTCCACCCATTTTGTGCGTCAGGCAGCGATTTGCAGGGTCGCGGGGCGCTTTTTGATTTGTGCCGCGCGGCTCTGCCGCCGCACCATTCCCCAAGGCCCGTGTCGAGGAGGACACCGGCCGCAGCATATATGGGGGAGGGAAGATGGCTTACCCAAGGCTTATCGGCGCGCTTTGCGCCACGACGATGCTGGTCGCCCCGGCATTCGCGCAGGACTGGCCGCAGCGTCAGATCACCATGGTGGTGCCGTTCTCGGCCGGGGGGCCGACCGATACCGTGGCGCGGATGGTGGCCGAACGGATGTCGGCCGATCTTGGCCAGCAGATCATTATCGAAAACATCGGCGGCGCGGGGGGCACCCTGGGGGCCGGCAATGTCGCCAAGGCCGATGCTGATGGCTATACGGTGCTTTTGCATCACATCGGCATGGCCACCTCGGCCACG
This sequence comes from Paracoccus sp. TRP, assembly GCF_000185925.1. Classification (NCBI taxonomy): domain Bacteria; kingdom Pseudomonadati; phylum Pseudomonadota; class Alphaproteobacteria; order Rhodobacterales; family Paracoccaceae; genus Paracoccus; species Paracoccus sp. TRP. Next base: position 59,213 of record NZ_AEPN01000021.1, read on the forward strand.
CTATACCGCAACCTTGCCTATGACACGCTGGACGCTTTTGAATATGTCGGCCTTGTGACCGAGGTTCCGATGGTGGTCGTGTCCCGCAAGGACTTTGAACCCAAGGATTTCAAAGAGTTCATTTCCTACGTTAAAGATAATGCCGACAACCTGACGCTGGCCAATGCCGGGATCGGCTCGGCCTCGCATCTGTGCGGGATGATGCTGATGTCGGCGCTGGACGTGCAGCTGGTGACGGTCCCTTACAAAGGCACGGGCCCAGCGATGACCGACCTTCTGGGTGGTCAGACCGATCTGATGTGCGACCAGACGACCAACACCACCCAGCAGATCAAGGGCGGCACGATCAAGGCCTATGCCGTCACCACGCCCGAGCGGCTTGAGCTGTTTGCCGATCTGCCGACGGCGATGGAAAGCGGGCTTGACGGTTTTGACGTGTCGATCTGGCACGGCATCTACACGCCCAAGGGCACGCCCGCCGAGGTCAATGAAAGGTTGTCAAAGGCGCTGCAGGCCGCGCTGGCGGACGAGGGCGTGATCAAGGCCATGGCCGACCTTGGCACCGCCCCCTCGCCTGCCGGGGACGCCACGCCCGAGGCGCTGAAAACCAAGCTGGAAACCGAGATCGCCCGCTGGAAGCCGGTGATCGAAGCGGCTGGCGTCTACGCCGACTGATCCGGCCTATCCTGCGGCCGTGCCTTTTGCGGGCAGGGCCGCCTCAAGCAGGGAGAGGAAATTCATGTCCACAAAACCCAAGGACGGAACCGACATAGCCGCCGGGCTGCTGCTTATGGCGGCCGCCGGCTTTTTCGGCTGGCAGACAAGGGCGCTGGAAATCGGCACATCGCTGCGCATGGGGCCGGGTTATTTCCCCATGGTGCTGTCGGGGGTCCTGTTCCTGCTGGGGCTCGTCGTTTTTCTGCGCGCCTTTGGCCGCGAAGATGACGAACCCTTTGGCAAGATCGCCTGGCGCGGCATCCTGTTCATCCTGCCCGCGCCGATCTTTTTCGGTCTGACGGTGCGTGGTCTTGGTTTCGTGCCCGCGCTGTTTCTGACCTCATTCATCGCGGCACAGGCTTCGGTGCGGATGCGGCCTGTGCCGGCGCTGATTCTTGCGCTGGCGGTGACGATCCTGTCCACGCTGATCTTCAGCTACGGGCTTGGGCTGCCGTTCCGCCGCTTTGGCCCCTGGGTCCAGTTCTGACGGGGGGATGGCATGGATCTTATCAGCAATCTTGCACTTGGTTTTTCGGTCGCCTCGTCCTTTGCAAACCTTGCTTTCTGCCTGATCGGGGTGCTGCTTGGCACGCTGATCGGGGTGCTGCCCGGGATCGGTGCGACGGCGACCATCGCCATGCTTTTGCCGATCACCTTCCAGCTTGAGCCGGTAAGCTCGCTCATCATGCTGGCGGGGATCTATTACGGCGCGCAATACGGCGGTTCGACCACCGCGATCCTGATCAACATGCCGGGCGAAAGCTCGTCCGCCGTGACGGCGATTGACGGCTATCAGATGGCGCGCAAGGGTCGGGCGGGCACCGCGCTTGCCGTGGCGGCGCTCGGTTCGTTCTTTGCCGGCACGGTATCGACCTTTCTGGTGGCGATCTTTGCCCCGCCGCTGACCGAGGTGGCGCTGAAATTCGGGGCGGCTGAGTATTTCAGCCTTATGGTCATGGGTCTGGTGATGTCGGTGGCGCTGGCCCACGGCTCGGTCGTCAAGGCCCTGGCCATGGTGGTGCTGGGGCTGCTGCTGGGTCTGGTCGGTACCGACATCTATACCGGCGCGCCGCGCTTTACGATGGGCATCACCCAATATGCCGACGGGCTGAACTTTGTCGCCGTCGCGGTGGGTGTCTTTGGCATTGCCGAGATCCTGCGCAACCTTGAGGATGAGCATGACCGCGAAGTGATGACCAAAAACATCACCCGTCTGTTCCCGACCCGCCAAGAGCTGAAGCAGATGATCGGCCCGGTCCTGCGCGGCACGGGTGTCGGCTCGGTGCTGGGCATCCTGCCGGGCGGTGGGGCGATCCTTGCCTCTTTCGCCTCGTATACCGTGGAAAAGAAGCTTTCGGCCCATCCCGAGGAATTCGGCCAGGGCGCGCTTGCCGGTGTTGCCGGTCCTGAAAGCGCCAATAACGCCGGTGCGCAGACCAGCTTTATCCCGCTGCTGACGCTGGGGATTCCGGCAAACCCGGTGATGGCGCTGATGATCGGTGCAATGATCATTCAGGGCATCGTGCCTGGTCCGAACGTTGTCAGTGAACAGCCGCGCCTGTTCTGGGGCATCATTGCCAGCATGTGGATCGGCAACCTGATGCTGGTCGTGCTGAACCTGCCCCTGATCGGGCTGTGGGTGCGGCTGCTGACGGTGCCCTATTATGTGTTGTTCCCGATCATCATGGCCATGTGCTCGATCGGGGTCTATTCGGTGGCCTCGAACACCTATGACCTCTTTGCCGTCGCCTTCTTTGGGCTGCTTGGCTATGTGATGTCCAAACTGCGCTGCGAACCTGCGCCCCTGCTGCTGGGCTTTGTGCTTGGCCCGCTGCTGGAAGAGAACCTGCGTCGCGCCATGATCCTGTCGCGGGGCGATCCCACCACTTTCCTGACCCGTCCGATCAGCGCCACGCTGCTGCTGCTGTCGCTTGGCGTATTGGTTCTGGTGTTCATGCCCCAGATCCGCAAGCGCCGGGACGAGGTCTTTACCGAAAGCGATGCCTGAAATGCTGAACAGGGAGAGAAACCAATGACCGTATCCATCACCCGCCGCCTGCTCTTGGGCGCTGCCATGGCGCTTGGCCTGGCCGGGGCGGCCGCCGCCGAATACCCCGAACGGCCGATCACCCTGGTGATCCCCTTTGCCGCCGGAGGCTCGACCGATGTGGTGGGCCGCATCGTCGCCGACCGCATGAGCCAGGAGCTGGGCCAGCAGGTCATCGTCCAGAACGTTGGCGGCGCGGGCGGCAGCCTTGGCGCAGGTCAGGTCGCCAAGGCTGACCCCGATGGCTACACCATCCTGATGGCTACGGTTGCGTCCCATGCGCTGAACCCGCTGATCCTTAAGCAGAAACCCTATGACCCGGTTGCGGATTTCGCGCCGATCTCGCTGCTTGTCCTGGTGCCGAACGTGCTGGCGGTTAACCCCGAACTGCCGGTCAACTCGGTGCAAGAGCTGATCGACCTCGCCAAGAAAGAGCCGCTCGCCTATGCCTCGTCGGGCAATGGTACGCCGCTGCACCTGTCGGGCGAGCTGTTCAAGGCCATGGCCGGAATCGACGTGACCCATATCCCCTACAAGGGTTCGGGCCCGGCGCTGACCGATGTGCTGGGCAATCAGGTGCCGATCATCTTTGACAACCTGCCCTCGGCCTCCAGCCATATCGCCTCGGGCAAGCTGCGGGCGCTTGGCGTGACCACCAAAGAGCGTGCGCCCAGCTTCCCCGATGTTCCCGCGATCGCCGAAACCCTGCCGGGATATGAGACCTATACCTGGAACGCGCTTTTTGCCCCCGCCGGCACCCCTCCCGAGGTGATCGAGCGGCTGAGCGCGGCCGCCAAGGCCGCCATGGCCGATCCGGCGGTTGCCGAGCGGATGAAGGACTTTTCGGCCACCATCGTCGCCTCGGGCCCCGAAGAGCTGGCCGGGCATGTCAAGGCCGAGATGGCGAAATGGGAACCCGTTGTCCGCGACGCGAACGTCAGCCTCGACTGATACAGGCGCAGGGGCCGGGGGTAACCTCGGCCCATTTCCCCCTAGTTTTCGGCGGCCGGTGCGGATCTCGTGCCGGCCGCCCGGTTTCCGGCGCCTCCGCCATTCAGACGGCGCAGGGACAGATCCAGCCGGGCCTCAGCCTCGCGGATTTCTCGTCCGGCCTGACGCAGATAGCGGATGTGATCCTCGGCTGCCTGCCGCGCGGTTTGGGCGTCGCGGGCAAGGATCGCCTCGGCGATGGCGCGATGCTGGTGGCGCAGCAACTCACGGATCGCGGGGACTGAAAACAGCCGGCTGCGGTTCTGGATCACGTCCGAACGCAGCACCCCGGCCAGGGCCTGCATGATCTGCAGCAGCGTCAGGTTGTGGCTGGCCTCATAGATCAGCAAATGCAATTCGGCATCCGCCTCGGCCTCTTCGGCGGGGTCGGCGCCGGCATGGGCGCGCTCGATCCGCTTAACGCAGTCGCGGATGCGTGCCAGCTCGATCTCGGTCGCGCGGGTCGCGGCCATCGCGGCGGCCGAGCTTTCGACGATGCCACGGAACTCAAGGTAATCGTCCGCCGCCTCGGTATGGCGGGCAAGCAGCGCGATCAGCGGATCGGTGATCGCCGCCTGACCCAAAGGTGCGACGCTGGTGCCGCGCCCGGCGGCGCTGGTCAGCAGCCCGCGTTCCTCAAGGATTTTCAGCCCGTCACGCAGGGTCGAGCGTGAGACATTCAGCCGCTCGGCCAGTTCGCGTTCGGGCAGCAGCCTTTCGCCGGCCTGCAGCGAACCTTCAAGGATCAGCGCCTCAAGATGTTCGGCGACGGCGGTGGCGGCGCGCTCGGATTTCACGGTAGTGTTGGACATGGCTCGCCTTGGCATTCGGATTCACTTTGCATGAGTCTAAGCATGTTCGCCGGGCTGCGGTCCAGAAAAATACCGATTGACTGGCGTGGTCTGAAAATTATACCACTAATGAAACAGTGGCCGATTAACATAACCGCGCCATTCCTGACCAATGGGGGAGGATAGCTTGACCGGGATTGCCATGCCCCAGCCCGATGCGGGCATTATTGAGCGCGCGCCCCAGATCGTCGCCGCCCTGCGTGAGGTCCTGCCCGATGACGCGGTGATCTGGGACCCCGAGGAAACCCGTGCCTATGAATGCGACGCGCTGACCGCCTATCGCTGTCCGCCGCTTGCGGTGGTGCTGCCCCGCACCACGGCCGAGGTTGCGGCGGCGATGCGTGTCTGTCATCGCCTGCGGGTGCCGGTGGTGCCGCGCGGGGCGGGCACCTCGCTTGCCGGGGGGGCGCTGCCCACGGCCGATTGCGTCATCATCGCCACGCTGCGCCTGCGCGATGTGCTGGAAATCGACACCGAAAACCGCTTTATCCGCGTCCAGACCGGGGTCACGAACCTTTCGGTCAGTGGCGAGCTGGAACCGCACGGTTTTTTCTATGCGCCCGATCCTTCGTCCCAGCTGGCCTGCACCATTGCGGGCAATATCGCCATGAACTCGGGCGGGGCGCATTGTCTGAAATACGGCGTTACGACGAATAACCTGATGGGCGCGACCGTCGTGCTGACCGATGGCGAGGTGGTCGGACTGGGTGGGCCCGAAATGGGGCCGATGGGGCTGGATCTGATGGGGCTGCTTTGCGGTTCCGAGGGGCAGCTTGGCATCGTGACCGAGGCGACCTTGCGCATCCTGCCCCGCCCCGAGGGCGCGCGTCCGGTGCTGATCGGCTTTGACGGGGCCGAGGTGGCGGGGGAATGCGTGGCGCGGATCATCCGCTCGGGCGTGCTGCCGGTCGCCATCGAGTACATGGATGATGTCTGCCTGCGCGCGGTCGAGGCCTTTGCCCGGGCCGGCTACCCCGATTGCGCTGCGGTGCTGATCGTCGAGGTCGAGGGATCCGTGCCCGAGATCGAGGATCAGATCGCCCGCATCCGCGAGATCGCTTCGGCGCTGAACCCGGTCGAGTTCCGCGAAAGCCGCAATGCCGATGAGGCGATGGCGATCTGGAAGGGGCGCAAATCCGCCTTTGGCGCGATGGGGCGGCTGGGTGATTACATCTGTCTGGACGGCACTGTTCCGGTCAGCAAGCTGCCTTATACGCTAAAGATGATCGGCGAGCTTTCGCGCCGGCACGGGCTGGAGGTCGCCAATGTCTTTCATGCCGGCGACGGCAACATGCATCCGCTGATCCTGTTCAACGCCAACAAGCCTGGCGATCTGGCTCGGGCCGAGGCTTTTGGCGCCGACATCCTGCGCCTTTGTGTCGATGTCGGCGGCTGTCTGACGGGCGAGCATGGCGTCGGCGTCGAAAAGCGTGACCTGATGGGCAAGCAATACGACCCTGCGGATCTGGATATCCAGATGGCGGTCAAGGACGTGTTCGACCCGTGCTGGCTTTTGAACCCGGCCAAGGTTTTTCCGCTGGATGCAAGCCAGCCCTGGCGCGAGGAGGCCGCCCGCCGATGACCACCGACGCACCCAGCCGCGCGGGTTTGAGCCCCGCAAGCGAGGCCGAGCTTGGCGAGCTGATCGCCGAACGTCACGCCACCCGCCAGCCGCTGCGCATCACCGGCGGCGGCTCCCGCGTCGAGACCGGGGCGCTGTCAGGCGACACTCTTTCGACGGCCGCCATTTCGGGTGTGGTGACCTATGAGCCGGGCGAGATGACGCTGATCGCCCGTGCGGGCACTCCCTTGGACGAAATTCAGGCGATGCTGGCCGCCGAGGGGCAATCGCTTGCCTTTGAGCCCGCCGATATGCGCGGCGTTCTGGGCGGTAATGGCACCTCGACCATCGGCGGCGTGGTTGCGGCCAATGCCAGCGGGCCTCGTCGTATGCTTGTCGGGGCTTGCCGTGATCACCTGCTGGGCCTGCGCTTTGTGGACGGGCGCGGGCGGGTTCTGAAAAATGGCGGGCGGGTGATGAAGAATGTCACCGGGCTGGATCTGGGCAAGCTGCTTTGTGGCGCCCATGGCACCCTGGGCGTGCTGACCGAGGTGGCGCTGAAAACCCTGCCAATTCTGCCCGACCGCTGCACGCTTGGCTTTCACGGCGTCACTGTGGACGAGGCGGCCCAGATCTTTGCCAGGGCGCTGGCGACCCCTTACGAGGTCTCGGGCGCGGCTTTTCGCGACGGCACCGCATGGCTGCGGGTCGAGGGGCTGGGGCCACAGATGGGTTATCGCCGCGACCGGCTGCTTGCGCTTTTGCAGCCGCGAGAGGCCGAGGTGCTGGACGCCGAGGCCACGCTGAGCCTGTGGCGCGGGCTGCGCGATCTGGATCATTTCGCCGGTACGGCTACGCCGCTGTGGCGGGTGCTTGTCAAGCCAAGCCTTGCCCCCTCGACCGTGCGTGCCTTGCAGGCGCTTGGGGGGACCGTCTCGGTTGATTGGGGCGGGGGGCTGATCTGGTATTGTGGTCCCGGCCCGGCACAAGAGGTGCGGCAGATCGCGCGCCACGCGACGCTGGTGCGGCGGGGCGGGCTTGCGGGACCGGCTTTTGCGCCAGAAGCGCCCGCCGTTACCCGCCTGTCCCTGGGCCTGCGGCGGGTCTTTGACCCTGCGGGCATACTCAACCCCGGACTGATGGATCAGTGACATGCAGACGAATTTCACCGCCGAGCAACTGGCCGATCCCGGCACCGCCCGCGCCAACGAGATCTTGCGCAGCTGCGTCCATTGCGGGTTTTGCACCGCCACCTGTCCGACCTACAAGGTGCTGGGCGATGAGCTGGACAGCCCGCGCGGTCGCATCTACCTGATCAAGGACATGCTGGAAAACGGCAAGGTCCCCGACGTCAGGACCGTGCGCCATATCGACCGCTGCCTTAGCTGCCTGTCCTGCATGACGACCTGTCCTTCGGGCGTGCATTACATGCATCTGGTTGATCACGCCCGGGAATATATCGAAAAGAACTACCGTCGCCCCTTTGGTGACCGGGCGCTGCGCTGGCTTTTGTCGCGCATCCTGCCCTATCCGGGGCGCTTTCGTCTGGCGCTGCGCGGTGCGCAGCTGGCCCGGCCTTTGCGCCATCTGATGCCCGATGTGCGGCTGCGGGCGATGCTGGATCTGGCGCCGGGCAAAGTGCCGCCGCCCAGTCTGAACGACCGCCCGCAGGTCTTTCCCGCCGAGGGGCAGCGCCGCAGGCGCGTGGCGCTGCTGATCGGCTGTGCGCAAAGGGCGCTGAACACCGATATCAACGATGCCACTATCCGCCTTTTGCGCCGCCATGGCTGCGAGGTGGTGATCCCGCGCGGCCTTGGCTGCTGCGGTGCACTGACCCATCACATGGGCCGGACCGGGGAAAGCCATGCGCAGGCTGCCGCCAATATCCGCGCGCTGATGGCCGAGGTCGCAGGCGATGGGTTGGATGCGGTGGTCATCAACACCTCGGGCTGTGGTACCACGGTCAAGGATTACGGGCATATGTTCCGCAATGACCCCCTGGCTACGGATGCCGCGCGGGTCGCGGCCCTGGCCCGGGACATCACCGAGGTCATGGCCGATCTGGGTCTGCGCGATCCCGGCCATGCCGAGCCTTTGCGCGTCGGCTATCACGCCGCCTGTTCGCTGCAACACGGCCAGCAGATCCGCGCGACGCCGAAAGAGTTGCTGGCGGCAGCCGGGTTTACCGTGCTTGAGCCCAGGGACGCGCATATCTGCTGTGGCTCGGCCGGGACCTATAATCTGATGCAGCCGGAAATCTCGGCCGAGTTAAAGCGGCGCAAGGTCGAGACGCTTGAGGCGCTGACCCCGCAGGTCATCAGCGCCGGTAATATCGGCTGCATGATGCAGATCGGTTCGGGCACCGGGGTTCCGGTCGTCCATACCGCCGAACTGCTGGACTGGGCGACCGGGGGGCCAAGGCCACGCGCCCTGCAACCCGCCGCCTGAGGCTGCGCGCGGGAAAGTGCTTTTACACGGGCGCCCCTGAAGGCCGGCGTTGAGTCGGCCCCGCGCCTGTGCAAGCCTTTCCCTGTCGCATAGGTGTCATTGCCAGACAGGAGGGCAAATCCCGTGACCAAGACCATTCTGGGCCTCAGCGGCAGTTTGCGGCGGGCTTCGTTCAATTCGGGCCTATTGCGCGCAGCAGCCGATGTGGCGCCCGAGGGCGTCACCATTCAGATCGGCTCGATCCGCGAGGTGCCGCTTTACGACGGCGATCTTGAGGCTGCCTCGGGTCTGCCCACCGCGGTGCGCGAATTGCAGTCGCAGCTGGGTGCGGCGGACGCGCTTTTGCTGGTGACGCCTGAATATAACAACGGCATCCCGGGCGTGCTCAAGAATGCCATCGACTGGCTGTCGCGGGGCGAGGGGCTAGGCCTTTTCGTCGGTAAGCCCGTTGCGGTGATCGGCGCGTCTCCGGGCGGGTTCGGGACCATCCTGGCCCAGAACCACTGGCTGCCGGTTCTGCGCACGCTCAAGACCGATCTGTGGACCCAAGGGCGGCTGATGGTGTCGCGTGCCGAATCGCTGTTTGATGATCAAGGCAACCTGACCGATGAACGCACCCGCGAAAGCCTGCGCAAATACCTCGCAGGCTTTGCCTCGGGGCTGTAACGCCGGGCCGGGCGCGGCCTGAAATGCCAGGGCGGACGGGCGTGCGTACAGGGATATGCGATTTTCCTGTGAGGTACTGCGGTTCGCTCTGGTTTTTTTGCGGCCGGACTCGCATTAGCCTGTCCACATAATCAGATCCGAGGGACAAGATGGGCTATTTTCCTGAATGGCGCCCCGCCGTGGGGGCCACGGTTCTACCCAACGAAAAGCTGCCACTGACAGCAGCCGTGCCGATGAGCCTGCAGCATCTGCTGGCGATGTCCGGCTCGACCATCCTTGCGCCGCTGATCATGGGTTTTGATCCCAATGTCGCGGTGTTCTTTTCCGGCATTGGCACGCTGATCTTTTTCGCGGTGACCGGGGGCCGGGTGCCAAGCTATCTGGGGTCGTCCTTTGCCTTTATCGCCGTGATCATGGCGGCGACCGGCTTTGCCGGAGGCGGGCCGAACCCGAATATCGCCGTCGCGCTTGGCGGGATCATCGCTGCGGGCTTTGTTTACGCGCTGATCGGGCTGGTGGTCATGGCCATCGGTTCGGGCTGGGTCGAAAGGCTGATGCCGCCGGCTGTGACCGGCGCTATCGGCATGTCGATCGGGCTGAACCTTGCCCCGGTGGCGGTCAAGCAACTGGCGGGCAGTCATGCCCATCTGACCATTGCACTGGCGACGGTGCTGTGTATGGCGCTGGTTTCGGTCTATGGGCGGCAGGCGACGCGCCGGGTTGCGGTGCTGATCGCGCTGGCCTTTGGCTATGCGCTGGTGCTGATCTTTGGCAACGGGCTTGGGATCGTGCCGGGCATCGACTTTGCCTCTGTCGCAGCCGCGCCGTGGTTCGGGATGCCCCATTTCACCGGGCCGAAATTCGACTGGACCGCGATTACGCTGATTGCGCCGGTCGCTGTGGTGCTGGTGGCCGAGAACCTGGGCCATATCAAGGCTTTGGGTGCAATCACCGGACAAAGCATGGATCGCTATGTCGGCCGTGGTTTTCTGGGTGACGGCCTTGCCACGATGCTGGCCGGGATGGGCGGCGGCACCGGCGTCACGACCTATGCCGAAAATATCGGCGTGATGGCGATGACCCGCGTCTATTCGACGCTGATCTTTCCGATGGCGGCCGTCATCGCGATCATGCTGGGCCTGTCGCCCAAGTTCGGAGCGATCCTGCAAACCATCCCGGCGCCGGTTCTGGCGGGGCTTGCGGTCTCGGTCTTTGGCCTGATCGCCTCGGCCATGGCGCGGATCTGGGTCGATAACAAGGTCGATTTCTCGGACCCGAGGAACCTGTTTACCGTCGGCGTGGCCCTGATTCTGGGGGCAGGCGATTTCACCGTCAGCATCGGGAATTTCGCGCTGGGAGGGATCGGTACTTCGACCCTGGCGGCGCTGGTTCTGTATCAGCTGCTGGGCTTTGGCCGCCGGGCCTGAGCGACAAGGGCCGATTCGTCGCCACCCCGCGCGGATCGGCCCCCAATCTGGGGGTATAGAAGCGGCCCGCCACCGCTGATATCTCGGTCTGGTGTTCAACAACCTGCTGCGGGCGCGGGAATATCACCCTTCGCGCTCGCGTTACAGCTGAGTGCGTGCCCGGCATGAAACGGGGCCGGAGTTGCCGTCTTGCTGCCTGATTCTGCTGTCTCTCACTCTGCTTTACGGCGGGGATGCGACGGATTCCCGCGCATATCGCCTTGTTCTGCCGGCATGGTTCCGCTGAATGCCGGGGCCGGGGCAGTTGCGGATGGACGCTGGCGTCCGGACGTATTAGGAAGGCTGCCGACGCGCGGGCGCGCATGTCCCGTGCCAGAGCAAAAACGAAGAACAAAGCGAAACCGAGCAGACAGATGCAATCCGGCAAAAGCGCGGCCGAGGTCGTCGCGACCGTGAAGCCATTCCAGATCCGCGGCCGTTCCTTTACGGCGGTGGCCCTGCATCTGACCGGCCGGCCCGACCGTGCCTTTTTCCAGGCGCTTGAGGCGCGGCTGAACCAGACCCCGCTGTTTTTCGAGAACGCGCCGCTGGTCATCGACCTTGAGCTGGCCGACGGGCTGGACAGTGCCGAAGAGCTGATGCGCCTGACCGCCGAGCTGCGCCGCCGCAAGCTGTCGGTCTTTGGCATTCAAAGCGGCACCCCCGCACAGGCGCGCGCCGCCAATGAGGCCGGGCTGATTTCGCTGCCCGCAGGCCGCGATGTCGCGTTGGAACGAGTGACCCGTCAGGGCAGCCGCTCCGTACCCGCCACCCCCGCACCCGCGCCGAAAGAGCCCGCGAACCGCATGGTCACCCAGCCGGTGCGTTCGGGCCAGACGGTTTTTGCCGACCGGGGCGATCTTGTCATCGTCGGTTCGGTCAGTTCGGGGGCCGAGGTGATCGCGGCGGGCAATATCCATATCTATGGCCGGTTGCGGGGTCGTGCGTTGGCCGGGGTGAACGGCGATACCTCGGCGCGCATCTTTTGCCATGCGCTTGATGCCGAGCTGCTGGCCATTGCCGGGCTTTACCGCACCAGCGAAAATCTGGGCGCCGACACACCGCGGCAATATGTGCAGGTCTATCTTCAGGGCGAGGTGCTGCGCATCGAGTCCCTCAAATAACCCATGATCGAAAGGAAACGCTCGTGAGCAAGGTTATCGTAGTCACCTCCGGCAAGGGCGGCGTCGGCAAGACAACCTCGTCGGCCGCTATCGGCGCCGGGCTCGCCATGCGCGGTCACAAGACGGTCGTCATTGATTTCGACGTGGGCCTGCGCAACCTCGATATGATCATGGGTTGCGAACGGCGCGTGGTCTTTGACTTTATCAACGTGATTCAGGGCGATGCCAAGCTGAAACAGGCGCTGATCAAGGATCGCCGGCTTGAGAACCTGTTCATCCTGCCGACCTCGCAGACCCGTGACAAGGACGCGCTGACGAAAGAGGGCGTCAAGGCCGTCCTCGACGAACTGCGCGAAGAGTTCGACTATATCGTCTGCGACAGCCCCGCCGGGATCGAGCGCGGCGCCCATCTGGCGATGTATTACGCCGACGAGGCCGTCGTGGTGACAAACCCCGAGGTGTCGTCCGTGCGCGACAGCGACCGGGTGCTGGGGCTTTTGAACAGCAAGACCGCTTTGGCTGAAAAGGGCGACGGCAGCGCGGTCAAGGCGCAGCTTTTGCTGACCCGCTTTGACCAGAACCGTTCGGCTAATGGCGAGATGATGAGCGTCGATGACGTGCTTGAAATCCTGGCCATCCCGCTGCTGGGCATCATCCCGGAAAGTACTTCGGTGCTGAAAGCCTCGAACGAGGGGACGCCGGTGTCGCTGGATGAGAAATCGCCCGCAGGCAAGGCCTATCTTGACGCGGTCGGCCGTCTGGTCGGCGAGCAGATCGAGATGCGCGCCAATCCGGGTGAACAGCGGCGCGGTTTCTTCCAGCGGCTTCTGGGACGGACGGCCTGACCATGTTCAGTTTCCTGACCCGCCAGCGAAAGCCCAGCTCGGCCCAGACCGCCAAGGAGCGTTTGCAGATCCTGCTTGCCCATGAACGGTCGAGCGGCGCGAAAAGCCCCGACTTTCTGCCGCTGTTGCAGCGCGACATCCTTGAGGTGGTGCGCCGCCACATGGATATCGACAGCGATGCCGTCGATATCAAGCTGGAGCGCAGCGACGATCTGTCGAGCCTCGAAATCAATATCGAGCTGCCCTCGGGAAAGGTTGAAAAAGCGCGGACCTTGTAGGGTCCGCGCCGTCGCCTTGACTGCCTCTGTGGTGGTTCAGGGTCAGAGCGTTCCTTTTTCCATCTCGGCAGCGATATGTTCGGCCTGCCGGATTGCCAGTGCGACAATGGTCAGCGTCGGGTTTTCGGCTGCCGAGGTGGTGAATACCGAACCGTCCGAGACAAAGAGGTTCGGGATGTCATGCGACTGGCCCCATTTGTTCACCACGCCGTCACGCGGATTTTCCGACATGCGGTTGGTGCCAAGGTTGTGGGTCGAGGGGTAGGGCGGCGTCGGCAGAACCCGCGTCGCGCCCGCCGCACGATAGATCCGCTCACCCGCCGCATAGGCGTGGTTGCGCATCGCGATATCGTTCGGGTGATCGTCGTAATGCACATTTGCCACCGGCAGGCCGAACCGGTCCTTTTCGCCGGGGTTCAGGGTGATGCGGTTGGTTTCCTGTGGCAGATCCTCGCCCACGATCCACATGCCCGCCATGTTTTCATAGCTGTCGAGGGCCGAGGTGAACTCGCGTCCCCAGCCGCCCGGGTCCATGAATGCCGCCATGAAGGGCACGCCCAGCGACAGGGTTTCCAGCTCATAGCCGCCGACAAACCCGCGCGAGGGGTCGTGATGGGCCTCGTCCTGGACGATGCCGGCCATGGTCGTGCCGCGCCACATGCGTACCGGGCGTTCAAAGATCGCATAGACCGAACCGGTCGTGTGGCGCATGTAGTTGCGTCCGACCTGACCCGAGCTGTTCGCCAGCCCGTCCGGGTACCGTTCCGAGGCCGAGGCAAGCAACAGACGCGGGCTTTCGATCGAGTTCCCGGCCACTGCGACGATACGCGCGCGCTGGAGCTGTTCGGTTCCGTCCTTGTCGATATAGCGCACGCCGGTGACCTTGCCGTCGTCGTCATGCTCGATCCGGGTGGCGTGGCAATGGTCGCGGACCTCAAGGTTGCCGGTCGCCTCGCCGCGCGGAATATCGGTATAGGCGGCCGACCATTTCGCGCCCCATTTGCAACCCTGGAAGCAAAAACCGGTCTGCTGGCAGGCCATACGGTCGTCGTTGTCGACCGAGTTGATGGCCATGCGCCCGGTCGAGACCTTGCTATAGCCTGCCGCCTTGGCGCCTTTTTCAAGCACGAGGTAATTGTTGTTCCCGGGCAGGCCCGGCCAGTCATTGGTGCGGGTCACGCCCAGCTTTTTCTCGGCCAGATCGTAATAAGGCTCAAGATCCGACAGGGTGATCGGCCAGTCCAGCAGGTTTGCCCCATCGACCCGGCCATAAGTGCTGAGCGCCCTGAACTCATGCTCCTGAAAACGCAGCGAGGCGCCAGCCCAGTGGATCGAGGTGCCGCCCACCGCTTTGACGATCCATGCGGGCAGGTTGGCGAAATCGCGTGCGATCCGCCAGTCGCCTGAGGTGGTGCGCATGTCGCCCCAGCTGAGCTGGGCGAAACTGTCCCATTCGTCGTTGATGTAATCTTCGGGCAGATAGCGGCCTCCGGCCTCCAGCGCGACGACCTTGATGCCCCTTTGGGCCAGTTCGTTTGCCAGCACGCCTCCACCTGCGCCAGTTCCGACCACGACCACGACCGAGGCATCGTCATGTTCGAATTTAGCAACATTATCAGCCATGTCCGTCCCCCCTTACAGCCAGTCGATGTCGTTGAAACCGCGCTCGATATAGCCGCCGTGAGAGAAGCTTTCCCCCTCATAGCCAAAGACCGGCCAGATCTCTTTCTGGTTATAAAGCCCGGTCACCAGCCCGGCGCGCACGGTCTGGAAAAAGGGCGTGCGCTCGATCATGCGCAGCATGGTGACACGGTCCTTTTCCCAGCCGGCCGAAAGGTAGTCGTCAAAGCCCTGCGCCTTGGCGACAAGGTTCAGGCCGGTAATGCCTTCTTCGACCATCTGTGCCTTTTCGGCCGTGTCATATCCCTTGACGGCGATGGCATAGTAACGGTCGGCGATGCGATCATGCGGATAGATATCGCGCGCCATCTGGATCAGCGTCGCCATGGTCGCGGGCTTCAGCGTGGTGGTCTCGACCGCCCAGGCGGCATCGCGGGCGGCGACAAAGCCTGAGCCGACCACAAAGGTCGCCCCCGCCGCCATGGCGCGCGCCAGCAGGCCACGCCGGGTCAGCCCCCTGACATTGCTGCCAGAGGGGAAGTTATGTGCAACAGTCATTCTTTCCTCCCTTAGTTGGTGGGCCCGCCGCCTCGGCGGGGTGCCTGCCTAGAGATACCGGCCAGCGCGTTGCAGCACCTCGATCTCATAGCCGTCGGGGTCCGTGATGAAGAAGAAGCGGGCGATCACCTCGCCTCCGGGTGCGAAATCGACCAGCTTTCGCGGGGCAAGGCCTGCATCGGTCAGCCGCTTGTGCTCGGCCGCGACATCATCGACCGAGACAGCCAGATGGCCATAGCCGCTGCCCAGTTCATAGGGCTCCTCCCGGCCCTTGTTGATGGTCAGTTCCAGCTCGAAGGTGCTTTCGGCACTGGCCAGATAGACAAGGGTGAAGTTGTCGAAATCCAGGCGCTCGACGGGTTCAAGGCCGAACGCCGTCTTGTAGAAGGCAAGCGACCGCGCCTCGTCCAGCACGCGGATCATCGAATGTATCATCTTGGCCATTGCGGGTGTCCTTTCCGATCTTCCATCTGGAATATCGGATCAGGCGCGGGCCCGTGGGTAGCATCATGCTACCACGATGAAAATTTCCTTGAAAACCGGCCGGGGGCAGGTCAGGCAGCCTGCGAAACCTGCCTTGCGGCGCGACGAAAATCCTGTGCGCCCTGTCCGCGCAGCTCAAGCTGGACCAGGCAGGTACAACGCAGCAGAGAGGCAAAGTTCACCGGCTCTCCCCTAAGCTGCAGGACTTCGGATTGCAGGGTGGAAAGAAAGGCGGGTGTTGCCATGCCTTCGCTGGCAGCGATCCCGTCCAGGATATCCCAGAAAGCCCGCTCGAGTCGGATCGAGGTGCTTTGCCCGTTCAGCCGCAATTTGCGGGTCACCGGCTGATAGCGGCGCGGATCCTGATGCGAGAATACCTGACACATGGCATGGTTCCCAGACTGGCAAGCGTTCGGCGATGATAGCACAAAGATCAGCGCCGGCCATGGGCCGGGCGGATCTTCTGAGATATTGATCGCCCCCTGACGATGACGCAAACCGGCATGGGCAGGCAAGACAGGCAGAGGGATGATATGATGACATTGCCGCAGGGTTCCATGCGGGTCGGCCTGACCCCGCCGTGGCTAATCGCCGATCTGGGGCATCAGCGGCGGGTTCTGTCCTTTGCCCCGCATCGTCCCGGTTTCTGTCGGGCGCGGCATATCCTGATCCGTCAGGTGCGTGACGCTGATCTGACCCCGGATCTGGACGCTGCCCGCTGGCTGGGGGATCAGATGGGGCGCATCGGTCATGCCGGTGGTGTTGGTATGATGACCTCACGCGCGATCAGCCATTACCGATGCGCCTCATCCGGGCCGGTAAGCTGTCTTGCCACGGTAGGCCTTGGCAATGCCGAGCGGGTGGGCCACCGCCGCATGATCCCGCGGCGCGGCCATGGCACGATCAACATTGCCCTGCTGATCGAAGAGGGGCTGACCGAACCCGCGATGATCGAGGCGCTGAGCATAATTGCCGAGGCCCGCACCACAGCCATCCTGATGGCGGGGATCGAGCTGTCGACGGGCCGCGCCACCGGCACAGGGACCGATTGCATCGCGCTGGCTTGCGATGCAGGCGCGACCTGCCATGCCGGGCTGCACACGCCCTTGGGCGAGGCAATCGGGGCGGCGGTCTATGACGCGGTGCTGGCGGGGGCGCTTGACTGGATCGCCGAGCATGGCGCGCAGACCCCCGCCGCGGCAGTGCCTAGCCCAGTATGAAGCCCAGCCGTTCCAGTGTCTGGCGCAGCTTATGGCGGCCCTTCAGTGCCGCGACATCACGCAGCCGGTCGACAAGAAGCGCGCTCCAGCTTTGCGGGGGCAGGGACTGCTCGGCGCGAAAGGCTTCGGTCGCGCGGTCGTGGCGGGCGATGGCCTCGGCCAGCGGGGCGGTCGAATAGGTCTCGTGATGCAGCACCGCCTGTTGAGGCAGGCGCGGCTTGACCGCCGTTTCGACCTTGCGGTCAGGATGACCGACAACCAGACCGAACACGGCTGCCGCCCGGCGCGGCAGGTTCAGCAGTTCGGCCACTGCCTTGGGGTCGTTGCGCAAGGCGCCGATATAGACCGTGCCAAGCCCCAGCGATTCCGCAGCGATCAGCGCATTTTGCGCTGCGAGAGCCGCGTCAATGGCGGCAAGCAAAAAGGTCTCGGTGTAGTCAAGACTGTTGATTTCCGTCGAGACGTGA